>CAYMVC010000058.1:0-6193 GCA_964393755.1 uncultured Eubacteriaceae bacterium
GGGAATGAATATAATAGGGTCCCATGTAGATGCACCCCGCTTGGATTTAAAACCAAATCCCCTATATGAAGAACAAGAAATGGCATTTTTTAAAACCCATTATTATGGAGGAGTAAAGAAATATCAATGGGCAACTATACCATTAAGTCTTCATGGGGTTGTAGTATTAAAGGATGGGAATAAAGTAGAGATAAATATAGGTGAAAGGGATAGCGACCCTGTATTTTACATATCAGATTTACTACCCCATTTAGCCAAAGATCAAATGGAAAAGAAAATGAGTGAAGGTATTACAGGCGAAGGTCTAAATCTCATAGTAGGTAGTATTCCCTATAATGATGAGGAAATAAAAGAACCTATAAAATTAAATATACTAAAATTATTAAATGAAAGCTATGGAATTATTGAGGAAGACTTTGCTTCAGCAGAAATAGAGGTGGTCCCTGCGTATAAGGCAAAAGATGTGGGATTTGATAGAGGTATGGTGGCTGCATATGGTCAGGATGACCGAATATGTGCATACACTTCCCTACAGGCAATATTAAATGTTGAAAATCCCGAAAAAACAGCTATAGCTCTTATGACAGATAAGGAAGAGGTTGGTAGCCAGGGCAATACAGGGATGCAATCTGCATTTTTTGAAAATATTATAGCGGAATTAATTCATTTAAGTATGGAAAACCCCAGCGATATAATGGTAAAAAGGGCAATGGGAAATTCTAGAGTATTGTCTGCTGATGTTAATGCAGGATTTGACCCCAACTTTCCAGATACCCACGATAAAAGAAATGCAGCCTATTTAGGTAGGGGGGTAGTACTGACAAAGTATACCGGTTCTAGGGGAAAAAGTGGTAGTAATGATGCAAGTGCAGAATTTATAGGAGAAATCAGAAGGTTGTTTAATGAAAACAATGTTATTTGGCAAATGGGAGAATTAGGCAAGGTAGATCAAGGAGGGGGAGGGACAATAGCCTATATTCTTGCTAACTACGGTATGGATGTAGTTGACTGCGGCCCAGCTCTCTTTAGTATGCATGCCCCTATGGAACTATCCAGTAAGATAGATTTGTATATGACCTATAAGGGCTATAAAGCCTTTTACAACTCAAAATAATTAGCTTGTAATGATTTGTTGGTCTAGAAAATCATAATTAATTTGGAGGGGGATTATGAAAATATTAATTATTGGTAATGGAATTGCCGGCTTATCCGCTGCAGAGGAAATAAGAAAGAAAAATAAAGAAGTAGATATTCAAATTATTACAAAGGAAAAATATCATACATATTATAGGACCCAGTTATCTCATTTTTTATCCAAGGACTTTAAGGTGGAAGATATTTACGTTAAACCTGAAAAATGGTATAGGGAAAACAATATTAAGGTCCATTTAAATATTGAGGTAATAAGCATTAATAAGGATAATAAAAGAGTTAAATTATCTAACAATCAGGAATTAACCTATGACAAATTATTAATAGCCAACGGCGCCCATAGCTTTATTCCTCCCATAGACGGTAACGATAAGGAAGGAGTTTTTTCCCTTAGGTATTTTAACGATTTACAGAAAATACAGAAATATGCCAGTAGAATAGACAAGGGTATTGTAATAGGAGGGGGTTTATTAGGCTTAGAAGCAGCAAATTCATTAAATAAGTTAGGGATTGAGACCCTTGTTATAGAATATTTTGATAGATTATTACCCAGACAATTAGACCAAGAAGGGTCAGAACTTTTAATGAACATAGTCCAAGAACAAGGGGTCAAGTTACTATTAGGGTCACAGGTAGAAAGTATATATGGGGATGAAGGGGTTCAAGGTTGTAATACAAAAGAAGGGGAGCAAATAGATACTTCCTTAGTGCTATTTTCTACCGGGGTTCGTCCTAATATTAGACTAGCTAAAGAAATGGGTTTACTAGTGAATAAGTCAATAATGGTAGACAAATTTATGAATACCAGCGAAAAAGATATTTATGCCGCTGGTGATGTATGTGAATTCGAAGGAAATTCTCCTGCCATATGGACAGTAGCCATAGAACAAGGTAAGGTGGCTGGTTCCAATATGATAGGAGAAGAAAGGGAATATAAAACAATAATTCCCTCTAATATGCTGGATATCATGGGCAGTAAGGTGTTTTCAATAGGAGATATAGGTCTAGAAGATAATAAGGAATATCAGATTCTTAGGGAAAAAGATGAGGATAAAAATAAACTAAAAAAACTATTTTTCTTAAATGGTAAGCTAGTGGGAGCCATCTTAATAAACGATATTAATATGGCTGGGAAATTGAAGAAATTAATATCATTGGGGGAAGATTATGCTGAAATAGGGGGTCTCCTCAGGGGTCAGACTTGAATAATTTACTTATTAGAGTTTCTCACCCCACCTTCTTGATTATTGCTTGATAAATGGTGCCGAAGGTGGGACTCGAAGTCGGAGCCCGACGGGCATCATTTGGACCCTTATGTAAAACACTATATATTTTTATCAGGTATATTATAAAAAATAAGCCCTCATTAATGGGCTTTTAGTGGGTTCTCGTCCCACCTTCTTGATTATTGCTTGATAAAGTGGTGCCGAAGGTGGGACTCGAACCCACACGGGTTTGACCCCACTGGATTTTGAGTCCAGCGCGTCTGCCAGTTCCGCCACTTCGGCAACAGAGAATATTACTGTATTATATTAGCATAATTACTAGTCTATTGCAATAGAATTTGTAGGTCTTCCCCTCTATTACATATATTTATTTCAAATTTACTTATTTTTACTTATTTTTTTTACAATATATATGTTATAATGAGTAGGCAAATTTAAATTAGAGGGGGAAAATAATGGACCCAATTTCACATGGCATGGTAGGTTTGGCCATAGCGACTATTAGCGGAGAACCGATTATTGGGGCTGTAAGTATAGGAACAACCCTTGGTGCAATGGCACCGGATTTAGATATTTTGGCTCAATTTAAAGGACATCTTTCTTATCTTAAAAATCATAGGGGTATGTCTCATTCAATATTGTTTTTGGCAGGAATTTCTTTGGCTTTATCTATTATATTGAATTTTATATTTCCAGAAACAAATTTTTTAAGGATTTTATTATGGACTTTTATAGGTAGTTTATCTCATAGTTTTTTAGACATTTTAAACTCTTATGGTGCCCAGATACTTTGGCCCTTTAGTAAAAAAAGATTTTCTGGCAGTTTACTTCTTGCCTATGATCCGGTGGTAATTAGTCTATCTTTATATATGTTAGTATCTAGAACACCGGGTAATATTGTTTCACTAAGGGCAGGTTTTTTATTTATAATTTATTTATTTATAAGAATGTTAGCCAGAAACCTAATTTACGATAAATTGATTTTAAGATTAGGAAAAGATATTAACATTAAGAAGGTAAAGCTATTGCCTTCAATGACCCGTATTCATAAATGGCACTTTATTGTGGAAGCGAAGGAAAGGTTTATTGTAGGTGAAGTTAATATTTTCAATAAGCAATTTAAGGTATTTAAGGAATTAGAAAAGAGGGAATTCTCTATATATCAGGATATTGTGGAAAGCAAGGTGGGAGAATTCTTTGATGGTTTTACTCCCATATATCATATAGATATACAGGATAAAGGTGAATATTATTATGTGTTGTTTACCGATTTAAGGTATATAGTAAAAGATGAATTTTTATATCATGCTACAGCTATTGTTTCAAAGGATCTAGAGCTTTTAGAAGGTGTTTTCCACCCCTATAGCCTAAGCCGTAGTGTAGTTATTGCATAAAGTGGTTAACCCCACTTTATTTTTTTGCTTATAAAGAGGATATTTATTATAAATGAAGAATAAAGGTATACAAAAGTCGGAACATATTTTACATATAGACAGTCTAATAGTTAAGGAGGTAAGTTAATGAAGGACCTAGAAAAAATGCTAATCCGCCGTAGTAAAAAGGGAGATAGAGATGCTTTTGAGGTTTTGGCTTTAAATTATATGAATAAAACATACAATATTGCCCTAGGTTTAGTGGGAAATGAGGAGGACGCAAAGGATGTTGTTCAAGAAACCTTTATTAAGGTTTTTAGAGGTATTCACAAATTTAAAGAAAAAAGTAAGTTTTCCACCTGGCTATATAGTATAACAATAAATACTGGTAAGGACTTATTAAGAAATAAAAAACACACCCTTCCTATAGAACGAATATATAGTGGGGAAAAGGAACAGGCAGATCAATCATTACAAGTCCAGGAACAAATAGAGCAGATGGAAGAAAGGGAAATAATATTTAATGCCTTAAAACAATTAAAGGATGACTTTAAGAATGTTATTATTTTAAAAGACCTAAATGGTTTTTCATATCAGGAAATTGGGGAAGTTTTAAATATCAACATAGGCACCGTCAAATCGAGAATATCTAGAGGGAGACAGCAGCTTAGAACTATTTTACAGGAAATGGATAGATGAATATAATCAATAAGGAGGAGAAATAATGGATTGTCCACAAATTAGGGAATTAATTTCCTCATATATAGATAAGGAACTTTCTGAAGAAGAAGTATTAGAATTTGAAAAACATATTAAAAGTTGCAAAGATTGTTATGATGAATATCTTTCATTATTAAAAGTAGTAAAAAGGATAAATTCTATAGAAGAGCTGCCCTTACCGGAAGATTTTAAAGAAGAATTAAGCAATAAGCTAGGAGAAATTAAAATGGAGGAAAGTAAATCCAAAATGCATATTCATAAAAGGTTTAGTAATTGGAAGTCCTTGGCAGCAATATTTGTAATTGGGGTTTTCCTATCAGGTATACTTTTAGGACAATTAAATCCTTTCCGATTTTTTCTAGGGGCTAGGAGCCAGGATAAGGCAGCAGGAGAAAGTGGAGGTTACGGATTTAGTCAACAAATTTCCCACCCAGGTGCTTCCGATGGTGAGCTTGCAGAACGAGAAGAGGATTACGCGGATGACTCCAAAGAAATAGGTGGAGAAATAGAAAAGCCTAAAACAGAAGTTAGTGATATGCAGGAGAAAATAATTTATTCTGCAGAATTATCTATTCAGGTGGATGAATTTGATAAGGCTATAGGGGATATAAAACAGTTTGTAAAAGATGTTAAGGGTTTTATAGAAAGTTCAGGCACTTATGATCCTCAGTATAGTTCAAGGGCTTATGCAAGTGCTAAAGATGGTCATATGCTGATTAGAATACCTTCTGCAAAGTTTGACGAAGCTATAGATAAGATTGGGGAAATGGGTAAGCTTACCAATAGTAATATTTCCGGAGATAATATAACCTCCCAATATAGGGATGTTGAAGTGGAACTAAGGAATCTTGAAATTCAGGAAGAACGTATTCAGGAGATAATGAAAAAGGCTGAAAATGTAGTGGATATATTAGAAATTGAAAGGGAATTAAATAGAATTAGAACAGAAATTAATCTTAGAAAGACTACCATAAAGAATTGGGATCAATTAGTAGACTATTCAACAATAGCAATTAATATCAGAGAAGATAAAATATCTACATCAAATATTGAAGGCAGTCCCTTTAAAAATATAGGATTGAAAATTCAAAGGGGTTTTATCCAATCTATTAATATAATTGTAGAAGGCATAGCAAAATCAATCGTATTAATTGCCAAATTAATTCCATTTATTTTAATAATTGCCGCTTTAGCATTTGTATTTAAAAAATGGATTTGGGTCAGGATAAGAAAAAAATGATAAGATAATTTCTATTATAAAGTATAACAATGGGTCGCCTGATCCTTTGCTATACTTCATTTTTTGGTATAATGATATAAATGAATAAGATTGAGGTGAATAGATTGTCCGAAAAAAAGTGGTTTTTAATAGATGGACATAGTTTAATATATAGAACCTTTTATGCTCTTCCCCCATTAACAACTTCAAAGGGAATACATACTGGTGCTATTAGAGGATTTACAACAATATTATTAAAAATTATTAATGAGGAAAAACCCGACTATATAGGGGTAGCCTTTGATAAGAAGTCCCCAACAATTAGACATGAATATTTTGAAGAATATAAGGCCGGGCGGCTGAAGATGCCGGAAGAATTAGAAACACAAATGCAACTTTTAGAAGAAATATTAAAGGCTTTTGGTATAAAGATTATTTCCCTTGACGGATATGAGGCAGATGATTTAATAGGCACCCTTTCTAAATACGGGGAAGAAAATGGT
>CAYMVC010000058.1:6203-8250 GCA_964393755.1 uncultured Eubacteriaceae bacterium
GGTATAAAAGTTAAAATAGTGACCGGGGATCGGGATGCCTATCAACTTGCTTCGGATTTCACTACTATTTGGTACACAAAGAAAGGTATTTCAGATTTTGATGCAATGGATCGACAGGAAGTTTATAAAAAATACGGTATTACTCCAGAGGAATTAATAGATGTTAAAGGTCTAATGGGGGATAAGTCTGATAATATACCGGGGGTACCGGGAGTAGGGGAAAAAACTGCCTTAAAATTAATTAAAGAATATAAGTCTCTAGAAGGGGTATACGAAAATATAGATAAAATTAAAGGAAAGGTCTTATATAATAATTTAACCACCTATAAGGAACAGGCTGTTTTAAGCAAAAAACTGGCTACTATAGTAAGAAATATCCCATTAGAATTAAATATTGATGAGTTTAGATTCAAGGACCCCTATAATAATAAGGTTATTGAGTTATTTAATGATCTAGAATTTAATGCAATATTAGAAGGCATGGGGTTAGAGACACGGGGGAATGAGGAACAACCGGATCTAGATTTTAAAAACATCGCTAGCCCAAAAGATTTTGATGCTTTAATAGACCAAATAAAAGAAAGTAATGAGATTTTTCTAAATTGGTACCTAGAGGGAGCAAACCATAGGAAAAAAACTATCCAGGCTATAGCTATAGGCTTAAGGAAAAAACTATATTATATTGATTTAGACAACTTAGATAAAGAATATGTTTTAAAAAAATTCCAGCCAATATTCGAAAATAAGGAAATTAAGAAAATATGCCATAACACGAAGGAATTAATGGTTTTTCTATTGGTTCATAACATTAAGTTTAAAGGGCTAAAGTTTGATACCTATATAGCAGCTTATATATTAGAACCTTCAGATCCCAGATATGATCTAAGTTTATTATCTTCAAAATACTTTAATCAACAAATTGCTAGTCCAGAACAACTATTAGGAAAAGGAAAAAATGCAAAACTATTTTCAGACTTGGCTTATGAAAATAAATCTAAATTAATTATTGGTGAGTTGTCCATAATAAGTAAATTATATGATAAATTCAAGAAGGAAATACAAGTACAAGATATGGAATCTCTATACTATGAAATTGAATTACCATTAATTTATGTATTGGCTGATATGGAAAACACAGGCTTTCGGGTTGAAAAAGATGAATTAGTTAAACTATCTGAGGAATTTGGTGAAAGTATAGAAAAACTCACTTATGAGATATATGAATTGGCAGGAGAAGAGTTTAATATTAATTCACCAAAACAATTAGGACATATTTTATTTGATGTTATGAAATTGCCTATAATTAAAAGGACAAAGACTGGATATTCTACTAATATAGAGGTCTTGGAAAAATTAAAGGGTGAAAACCCTATTATTGAAAAGATAATTGAGATTAGGCAACTTGTGAAATTAAAGTCCACCTATGTAGATGGATTAATGAATATTATAGATGATGAAAGCCTAAACATTCACTCTAGTTTTAATCAGACAATAACCTCTACTGGAAGGATTAGTAGTTCTGAACCTAATCTACAGAATATTCCAGTAAGAATGGAAATGGGGAGAAGAATTAGAAAGGTCTTTGTCCCTGAAAAACCCGAAAACTATTTGATAGACGCAGATTACTCACAAATTGAACTTAGGGTATTGGCTCATATATCTGGGGATGAAAATCTTATAAATGCTTTTAATAATGATCAGGATATACATAGTCAAACTGCTTCCCAGGTATTTAATGTGGCTATGGAGGATGTAACACCAACAATGAGAAATAGTGCTAAGGCTGTAAATTTTGGAATAGTGTACGGGATAAGTGATTTTGGTCTTTCCCGGGACCTGAATATTCCCCGTTATGAAGCAAAACAATATATTGATAATTATAAATTGAAATATTCCGGTGTAAGCAAATATATGGAGGACATTAAGAAAGAAGCTAAGGAACTAGGTTATGTGACCACAATTTTTGGACGGAAACGGTATATAGATGAAATTAGATCAAGAAACTTTAACATCCGATCCCTTGGAGAACGGTTAGCCTTAAATACAC
>CAYMVC010000059.1:0-8164 GCA_964393755.1 uncultured Eubacteriaceae bacterium
TATGGGATAAGGGATAGGGGGTAGGGGATAGGGATATTTATTAATAGTTTATAGAATTAAGGAGGGGCAGAGCCCCTCCCCTACTACTTATTTACTTAACCTTAAAATGTAATTGTTTATCTACCACATCTACTAGTACATGGTCTCCAGTTTTAATAGTCCCCTTTAACATTTCTTCAGATAATTTATCTTCTACCATTTTCTGAATAGCCCTTCTTAGGGGTCGAGCACCGTATTCTAAATTAAAACCTTCTTTAACCAGAAAATCCTTTGAACTTTCTTCGAATTCTAAGTTGATTTCTAGTTTGTCCAATCTCTTTGTAAGGTCCTTAAGCATTATTGATATTATTTCCCTTAAATGTGTATCCTCCAATTGATGGAATACTATAACTTCATCTATCCTATTTAAAAATTCAGGGCGGAAGGTTTTTCTTAGTTCATCCATGATATTATCCTTCATTTTATTATAGGCATTAGTTTTTTCATCTCCACCGGATGCAAAACCCAGGGTCTTCTGCCTTCTAATAGTACTTGCCCCTACATTTGATGTCATAATTACTACAGAGTTTTTAAAATCTACTGTCCTACCCTTGCCATCTGTTAATCTACCATCTTCAAGTATTTGTAAGAGGATGTTAAACACATCAGGATGGGCCTTTTCCACCTCATCCATAAGAATTACAGAATAGGGTTTTCTCCTGACCTTTTCAGTTAATTGACCTCCTTCATCATAGCCCACATATCCCGGAGGAGAACCAATCAATCTAGATACTGTATGTTTTTCCATATATTCGGACATATCTATTCGAATCATGGCATCTTCTTCACCAAACATCACTTCAGCCAATGCCTTACTAAGTTCTGTTTTTCCTACCCCTGTAGGACCTAAGAAAATAAATGAACCTATAGGTCTGTTGGGATCCTTAAGACCTACCCTTGCCCTTCTGATGGCTTGGGATACAGCACCTACTGCCTCATCCTGCCCCACCACCCTCTTGTGTAATTCATCTTCAAGGTTTAATAATCTTTCACTCTCTTCTTCTGCAAGTTTCTTAACTGGCACTCCAGTCCAATTGGACACAATATGGGCTATGTCCTCTTCAGTTACTTGATTATTATTATTCTTTGCCTTATTGCCCCAATTTTCCTTTATCTCTTCTAATTGTTCCTTAGATTGTTGTTGTTGGTCCCTAATCTTTGCTGCCTTTTCAAAATCCTGACCGGAAATTGCCTCAGCCTTTTCTTGCTCTAATTTTTCTATCTTGTCTTCTAATTCTTTTATTTCTGGTGGTGCAGTGAGAGTGCTCAATCTGACTCTTGATGCTGCCTCATCAATTAAGTCTATAGCCTTATCAGGAAGCTGCCTATCACTAATATACCTATGGGATAGATCTACTGCTGCCTTTAGGGCCTCATCTGTAATTTTTACCCTATGGTGGGCTTCATATCTATCCCTAAGTCCCTCTAATATTTTTAATGCCTCCTCAGTAGTAGGTTCCCCAACAATTATAGGTTGAAATCTTCTTTCTAAGGCTGCATCCTTTTCAATATATTTTTTATATTCATCTAAGGTGGTAGCTCCTATTGTCTGTAATTCCCCCCTAGATAAGGCAGGTTTTATAATATTTGATGCATCTATAGCGCCTTCTGCAGCTCCTGCTCCAACAATGGTGTGTAATTCATCTATGAAGAGAATAACGTTATCTGAATTTCTAACTTCCTCCATTACCTTCTTTAACCTATCTTCAAATTCCCCCCGGTATTTTGCCCCTGCTACCATGGCAGATAAATCTAGGGTGACAAGCCTTTTATCCTTTAAGTTTTCAGGAATTTTCCCACTGTTTATTTTATGTGCCAGACCTTCGGCAATAGCAGTTTTACCAACACCTGGCTCACCTATTAGACAGGGATTGTTCTTAGTTCTTCTACTTAATATTTGGATAACCCTTTCTATTTCCTTATCCCTTCCTATGACAGGGTCAATTTTGCCATCCTTGGCCATTTGGGTTAATTCCCTTCCAAATTGATCAAGGGTTGGGGTATCTGACTTTTCCTTTCCCTTAGATTTACCCATACTGGGTGGGGCAGAATTTAACATATTATATACTTCCTGCCTTGCCTTATCTATACTAAGACCTAGTTCATTTAAAATCCTGGCAGCAACCCCCTCTCCCTCCCTAATTAGACCTAAGAGTAAGTGTTCTGTTCCAACATAATTATGATTGAGGTTTCTAGCTTCTGCCATGCTTAATTCTAAAACTTTTTTTGTTCTAGGGGTATAACCTACTATTTGATTACTACCGGCTTCCCCCCTTCCTATAATCTTTATTACCTCATTCCTCACCTTTTCTAAATCGATGCCTAAATTTTTAAGGGCCACTGCCGCAATCCCATCTCCCTGCCTAATCAAGCCTAGGAGTAGGTGCTCTGTTCCCACATAATTATGATTAAGCTGAGTAGCCTCTTGTTGTCCAAAAACAAGGGCCTGCTGAGCCTTTTCTGTAAATCTCCCAAACATTGCCATAAGACTTGCCTCCTTAATTATTCAAACTTTCACGGATGTATTGGGACCTGACCTGGTCCCTTTCCTTTTCATCCATTGTTTTATTGTATTCTTTCTGTAGCATTCCCGCCTGGGTATGAATCATTAAATGGTTTATCACCTGAATATCTATATCTTCAATATATCCTAAATCAATGCCCAACCTGACATAAGATAATAATTTCATACATTCTTCTGAAGTGATACTCCTTGCATACTTCAAGGTCCCATAGGAACGGTAAATCTTGTCCTCCATGTTTAATGGGTTATAATCCTGTAAGTATTTTCTTATTTGTCTTTCTCTTTTTATTGTCTCTTTTACCACAGAATGGAGCTTTGTTATTATTTCTTCCTCTGAAAAACCTAAGGTAATCTGATTTGACACCTGGAATAAGTCCCCAACAAATTCAGACCCTTCTCCATAAAGTCCCCTTATTGTTAGACCTACCTTAGTTATTGCTTCCATTAAAGAATTGATCTGACCTGTCAATACCATACAGGGGAGGTGGAGCATTACTGAAGCTCTAAGACCTGTACCTACATTAGTAGGGCATGCCGTTAAATAGCCAAGATTTTCATCAAAGGAGAAGGAAATACTTTCTTCTATTAAATCATCTACCTTATCAGCCATATTCCATACCTGATTTAGTTGGAAACCCGGTAAAATACATTGCATTCGTATATGGTCTTCTTCATTCACCATAATGCTTATTTCCTCATTCTCTTGTAAAATAACAGACCCAATTCTACTCTTTGCAAGATCTGGACTTATTAGGTGCTTTTCCACTAATATCTGTTTTTCCAGAGGGGGAGAAGATTCCATATCTATTAATTTAAATTGATGGGCTATGGCAGAATTACTTTTATTAATACTATTAAATACCATATTCTTAATTTCATTTGCCTGTTCCTTATTCATAAGGGTGGGCATTATTTTATCTTGGATATTTCTGGCCAATCTTATTCTACTGCTTATAACAATATCATTTTCTTTTCCATCTGGATTATTCCATGCCATAACTACCCTCCTTATATTTCTTCATTTTTAGCTTTTAATTCATCCCTAATTTTTGCTGCCAACTCATACTCTTCATTTTCTATTGCTTTTTTTAGCTTTCTATTTAATTCATCTAAATCCCTTTTTACCCTAATTTTATTATCCACATTATGGGGAATCTTTCCTGTATGTTTGTCGCTACCATGAATTCTACGAATCAAAGGGTTTAAATTCTTGCCAAATGCTTCATAGCATTGGTTACAGCCTACCTTTCCAGTCTTTTTAAAGGTGGAGTATCTCATTTTACAAAGAGGACACACTATATCATAAACCTTTTGGGGTTGGGTGGAGGAGAAGGTAAAACCACCACTATCTAGTAATCCTGAGAAAAACTTGTGAAAATCAAATAAATGATCGTCCTCGGAAAATGCCTCTAATTTATGGGCACAGGTTTGGCAAAGATTAAATTCCTGTTTTTCCCCATTTACAATTTTAGTTATATGAACAACTGCTTCTCTTTCATTACAATTTTCGCATTTCATAATACTATCCTCTCCAATCCATTTCTTTGGATCTAAGTAATCAATTATTATTAATATTACCCTTAACTAGCCAAATTTTAACAGGTTTCCATCTTTATTTTAACAAATATTTTATTTTACAACAACACTAAGCTATTATTCCCCTAATAAAGATTTTTTAGCTAAACAGATGAAAAATCCACAAACCTATAAATTAGAATGAAAAACCCCCTAAATAGATTTTGGTTATTTACCTTGTCTACTTAGGAGGTATCATATCATTTAATCAAGATGCTACAATAAACTAAATTATTCTTCTTCCTGGGCACTTTCTATTATTTTTTCACTAAATTGGGCAGGCACTTCTTCGTATCGAGTGAATTCCATCATAAATTCTCCCCTAGCCTGGGTCATAGACCTTAATTCAGTTGCATACTTTGCCATTTCCACTAATGGTGCTTCAGCTATAATTTTTTGTTTACCCTTAATAGGTTCCATTCCAAGAATCTTTCCACGCTTTTTATTGATGTCACCCATAATATCACCCATATAGTCTTCAGGTACAACTATTTCCACATGATATATCGGTTCTAATAATACTGAATTAGCTTCTTTCATACC
The DNA here is from genome assembly GCA_964393755.1 of uncultured Eubacteriaceae bacterium. GTDB lineage: Bacteria > Bacillota > Clostridia > Eubacteriales > Garciellaceae > DUPX01. The sequence continues at coordinate 4,682 of CAYMVC010000059.1, forward strand.
CTTTTTAAAGGCTAGTGAAGCTGCCATCCTAAAGGACATTTCATCAGAGTCAACTGCATGGAATGACCCGTCATGAAGGGTAAACCTAACTCCTGTAACAGGATAGCCTGCCAGAACCCCCTTTTCCATACACTCCCTTAAGCCCTTGTCAACAGCTGGAATGTATTGACGGGGTACAACCCCTCCAACAACCTTATCCACAAATTCATAGTCAGTTTCTCCATCTCTAATAGGTTCGAAATCTATAAATACATGACCAAATTGTCCTCTTCCACCAGATTGTTTCTTGTGTTTCCCTTCGGCAGTTGCCTTTCCAGTTATTGTTTCCCTATAAGGAATCCTTGGGTCCTCTAAAACAACATCCACTCCAAATTTATTAAGTAGTCTTCTACTGATTATTTCCAGATGCATTTCCCCAAGTCCTGATACTAGGGTTTCCTTTGTTTCCGCATTCCTTGTAACAGCAAAGGTAGGATCCTCCTCCATCAATCTTTGTAATCCTAATCCTATCTTATCCTCATCTCCTTTGGATTTTGGGAAAATTGCCTGGGAAATTATTGGTTTTGGAAAATCAATTGACTTAAATAGTACTGGATTATCTGGATCACATAGGGTATCCCCAGTAGTTGTAAATTGAAGTTTAGAAAATGCTCCAATATCCCCTGCATTTAATTTTTCAACATCAATTTGTTTTTTACCTTGTAGGCTGTATATATGGCTAAGTTTTTCCTTCTTTTCCTTGCTAGCATTATATACATCACCATTGGCAGTTAGCGAACCTGATACTACTTTAAATAGGGATAGTTTTCCAACATATGGGTCTGCTATGGTTTTAAATACTATAGCAGAAAATGGTTGGTTTTCATCGTAATTCCTTTCAACTTCTTCCTTGTTTTTAGGATTAACACCTTTTACCGCCTTGCTTTCTTCCGGAGAAGGTAGAAACTCTATAATAACATCCATTAAGGAATCGATACCAACATTTTGTGTAGAAGAACCGCATAGTAGTGGTATTAGGTCTCCTTCTATCACACCTTTTTTTATACCTTGACAAATCTCTTCCCTGGTTAATTCTTCTCCCTCAAAATACTTTTCCATAAGTTCTTCGCTGGTTTGAGCAGCAGCCTCAATTATCATTTCCCTGTATTCATTAACTTCATCTTCTTTATCTCCAGGAATTTCTATATCTATAACTTTACCGTTTTTTATTTCCTTTGCCTTCATATCCACGATATTAATAAAACCCTTAAAATTCTCTGCCTCTCCAATAGGTATCTCAATAGGCACAACAGCATTACCTAAATAATCCCTTAATTGATTCAGCACCTTATTAAAATTGGCATTTTCTCTATCTATTTTATTTATCATTATTGCACTGGGAATCCCATACTCATTTATTAGAGACCAAGCTTTCTCTGTTCCCACCTCTAATCCTGAAACTGCATCCACCATTATTAATCCGCTGTCTACCACCCTAAGTGATGCTATCATTTCTCCAATAAAATCAAAATATCCTGGAACATCTAGTGCATTAATCTTATGTCCTTTATATTCAATAGGGATAGTAGATGTACTAATAGAAAAGTTTCTTTTTACTTCTTCTGGGTCATAGTCGGATATGGTTGTTCCGTCTTCCACCCTACCCATCCTGTCTATTAGAGATCCAGCAAAAGCCATAGCCTCCACCAGTGTGGTTTTTCCACTACTACCATGACCTATTATCCCAATGTTTCTTAGTTCTTTAGTTTTATACACTTTCATAATTGCTCCCCCTGACTAGATTAATTTTTTGAGTAATTATATAATTCTATCCTTTCTTAATAAAATCCTCTTTTTTGCCTTCATACTATTTTAAGTATATCATACCTAAGATAAGCTTAAATTTTAGACAGATGAGAAGGTTATGACCTCTTTATTATTAATAATAACATAGGTATGACCTTTTATCATAATATTTTATTTATTAAGATCTCTATCACATGATTTATTCTTAGAATGTTATTATAATGCAGTATTGTGTTTAATAAGAAAATTTATACAATTTTCTCCCTTATTATATTATACATTTATGACAACCTGTGGCAAAACTTAATTTGTCAAAATATTGACTTTGGGATTTTCAACTTATACAATAAATATAAGGAACTATAAAATAAGAGGAGGTATATATGTGAGGGATGTATTTAGAAAAGAACTTAATGACTTAAGGCCTTATAAGCCAGGCAAACCAATTGCTGATGTGCAAAGGGAATATGGATTGGATAAGGTATACAAATTAGCATCAAATGAAAATCCACTAGGTTGTTCTCCAAAAGTTAAGGAAGCTATACGGAGTGCCCTTGACAATATTAATATTTATCCAGATGGAAATGCTACTTTACTTAAAGAAAAATTATCTAAGATTACTGGTTTCTCTACTAGCCAAATTTTACCTAGTAGTGGATTAGATGAAATGATTGATCAGATTGCTAAAACCTTTATCAATGATGGAGAGGAAGCAATTATGAGTGATCATTCCTTTGTCAGATACATAGGAACTACAAAAATGATGGGAGGAATTCCTGTTATAGTGCCTATGAAGGAAGACTTCACATTTGATTTAGATGAAATGTTGAATAGGATCAATGACAATACTAAACTTATTTGGATTTGTAACCCTAATAACCCAACAGGTACAATGCTTACAGAAGACCAAATCACTTCATTTATTGAGAAAGTTTCGGAGGATATTATCATAGTATATGATGAAGCCTACAGGGAATTTGCAACCCATAAGGATTTCCCCCATGATAGTCTTAAGTTTTTAGAAAAATACTCAAATATTATTATAATGAGAACCTTCTCTAAAATCTATGGTCTTGCATCCCTTAGGGTGGGCTACACAATAGCATCAGAAATTATTATTGAAAATTTAAATAAAATACGACCAGCCTTTAATGTTAATAGTTTTGCCCAGGTAGCCGCCTTGGCTGCTATGGACGATAGAGATTTTGTGGAAAATACAATAGAGAATAATAATATAGGTAAGGAATACCTATATAAGGAATTTGATAAAATGGGGCTAAAATATGCCCTTTCCCAAACAAACCACATATGGGTAGATGTGGAAAAGGATGCCCAGGAGGTATTTGTAAACTTACAGAAAAAAGGGGTAATTATTAGACCGCAGGTGGGAACCTTTATCAGGGTAAGTATTGGATTACCAGAAGAAAATGAATTCTTTATAAAATGTCTTAAAGAAGAATTAGGGAAATAGATACAAAAAACAGTCCTCTGGACTGTTTTTTTAATGGATTGTTTTTATAGTGGCTCCTCAGACTGGACTCGAACCAGTAACCTACCGGTTAACAGCCGGTTGCTCCACCATTGAGCTACTGAGGAATAACCCAACTATGTTGAGTAAAATCCCGCAACGACTTACTCTCCCAGGGCGTCTCCACCCAAGTACCATCAGCGCTGAAGGGCTTAACTTCTGTGTTCGGG
>CAYMVC010000060.1:0-831 GCA_964393755.1 uncultured Eubacteriaceae bacterium
ATACCTTTTTATTCCTTCCAATATCCATACCTATAAAAAGCAACATTATACATAATCCTAGGGTAACCCCCTGGTCCATATATATTAGGATTCCATCAGGGAAAACAAGGAGTCCCATTAGTATGCCTAGGGCTATTGCTATAATGAATATAAGGGTCATAGGTCTTCCTCCTGTCTTTCCAATGAAAAATCTACCTTGGATAAAAATATTTTTATAAATACCAGGGAACCGATAATACTTCCTATTGATATAATTAATGCCTTGAAACCTAGGGTATTTATATTTTTAATTATTTTTGGATTCATTCCTATTTTGCTACCCATGAGAAATAGGATGAAAACTATACTAATGGTAGGAATTAACTTAAACTTGTCCATATAAGCCTGAGGTATAATATCAAAGAAACCTATTATGAGTCCTAGGACTAAAAATATAATTAGTAATATCATGGTAATGTCTCCTTGTTCTTTAGCTTTTCGAATATATATCAAATTTTACCACATATAATTAGACCAAACAACGGTGGGGCGATAGCCAAGAGTCTTGGGTCAAGATCCCTCATAAGTATGCTTATACTGTCGGTCTCGGGATGACAAGCCCTTAAGATCCCTCAAAGGCGGGCTGGGTAGAACTTAGCCTCTAGTACTGCAGGACAATCTAAATCTCACAGACAAGAGCTTGGTAGAAAAAGAGCCAAGGGAACATTCCCTTGGCTCCTAGATTATAGTGTTTTAAACATCCATGATTATTGGTAAAATCATTGGTTTTCTCTTGGTTTTTTCATACAGAAATTCTCTCAGTGAGTCCCTTATTGAGCCTTTAATAGTTGC
>CAYMVC010000060.1:841-8096 GCA_964393755.1 uncultured Eubacteriaceae bacterium
TCACAGGACTGGAGTGCGGCCCTAACTACACTTTTTGCTTCTTCTATAAGATTTCCCGATTCTCTCACATATACGAAACCTCTGGATATGACATCAGGACCAGATATTACCTTACCTTTTTCACTATTAAAGGATACCACCACAATAAATAGTCCATCCTGGGATAGGTGTCTTCTGTCTCTTAGGACAATACTGCCCACATCTCCTACTCCCAATCCATCTACTAATGTCTGGCCGGCAGGAACCTTTCCACTTATCTTGGCTGTCTCATTATCTACTTCTAATACTGAACCAACTTCTGCCACAAAGATATTTTCCTTTGCCATCCCAAGTTTTTCTGCAAGTTTTGAATGTTGCATTAACATTCTATATTCCCCATGGACAGGTAGGAAATATTTTGGATTTATTAGGGAATGGATTAACTTTAATTCTTCCTGGCAGGCGTGGCCGGAAACATGGACTTCTGCTAATTTTTCATAAATCACATTAGCCCCTAATTCGAATAACTGATTAATAACCTGGGAAACTGTTTTTTCATTTCCCGGTATTGGAGTAGCTGATATTATTACCAAGTCCCCCTTAGATATTTGTAGCTTTCTATGCTCGGATATTGACATTCTACTTAAACCTGACATAGGTTCTCCCTGACTACCGGTGGTGATGATAACTATTTGTTCATCGGGGTATTTTTTAATATCATTAATATCAATCAATGTGCCCTCAGGGATTTTTAAATATCCTAGTTCCGATGAAACTGAAACGACATTTACCATACTTCTACCACTAACTACTATCTTTCTATTATACTGGACTGCAGCATTTATTATTTGCTGGACTCGATGAATATTTGATGCAAAGGTAGCAACAATAATTCTACTTTCTACTCCCCTAAATAATTCTAAGAATGTTTCACCTACTATGCTTTCTGAAACTGTATATCCTGGGCGTTCAACATTTGTACTGTCTGCTAATAGCAGGGTAACTCCTTCCCTCCCTAATTCTGCAAATCGATGCAAATCAGTCTGCTTACCATCTATAGGGGTGAAGTCAATTTTAAAATCACTGGTGTGGACAACAAGTACCTCTCCACATCTAATGGCAAGTGCTACACTATCAGCAATACTATGGCTGACACTGATGAATTCTAAGTTAAATTGGCCTAGATTTATTCTATCTCCTGCCTTAATTATCCTCAGGTCACTTAGGTCTAGTATATTATGCTCCTCTAGTTTTAATTCTACTAAACCTAAGGTAAGTCTTGTAGCATAAACCGGTGCATTTACTTCCTTTAATAAGTATGGTAAGGCTCCAATGTGATCTTCGTGTCCATGGGTTAAAATAATTCCCTTTACCCTACTTTTATTTTTTATTAAATATGTTAAATCCGGAATAACTAAGTCTATTCCATACATTTCCTCATCTGGGAAACTTACGCCCGTATCAACAACAATAATATCGTTTTTGTATTCAAAAACTGTGATATTTTTTCCTATCTCCCCTAGTCCGCCTAAGGGAATTACTTTTAATTTATCTTTATTATTAGCCAATACTGAGCCTCCTTTCATTTTTTGTTTTTTTATATTATTAATTTAATTTGAATTATTCGCCCTATAATTCAATATAATTATAATTCCAATTATTTTTATCCAAATAGGCCTTTTCCCTAATCTGGCTGGTAAAAATTATTACTTGATGTTCTTTTGAAATTTCCTTTAATAAATTCATGCTTTCCTCAAAGCGATTGTTATCAAAATTTATAAATGGTTCATCTAAAATAATAGCTAATTTTATGGGCAAGGGAGAAATTCCTTCTATCATACCTATTCTTAAAGCAAAATAAAATTGGTTAAAGGTGCCCTTGCTTAATTGATCAATTGGGACCAGTTTTTGGGATTGGGGGTCCAGAGTTCTTATTTGAGATTCTTCATCTATTTTTATAGTATGATACTTTTTTGTTATTTTATATATATTTTCTTGAGTTTTTTTAGTTAGGACAGGTAACCACCTGGAGTTTCCAGAGCTTTCTATCTGGTTTAAGGTGGATATGGCAATATCAAGAGCCTGAATTTCCACTTCTAAATCTTCAATGGTTTTTTCTATCTTGTTAATAGCCGATTCTACCTCTTCTAAATCTAAGGCTTGCCAATTATTTTCTTCTATCCTTATCCCAAAGGCTGTTTTTTCATTATTTAATACTTGTATTTCCCTTTCTAATTGGTCTAGCTTTATATCCACTGTCTTATTATCATAGTTTTCTTTTGGAAAACCCCTGTCTTCTTCAATTAATTGGATCTTGGTCCTTAATTGGTCTAGGGTATATTCCTTTGTTTCATTTTCTATCTTATCTTGTAAATACCTTAATTCATAATAGGCATCTTGATATTTTCCTGTTTCCTCTAATTGATTAAATAGGGCTTCATGATTCTTAGTAAATCCCCTTAATCTGATTATATTTAGTATTAATAAAATAATAACTACAATTAATACAGGTCCTTGATATATTAGCTTTGTGGTCAATATAGTCCAAAGGGCGATTATTCCCCCGGTAAATCCTAATCCCAGTATGCTTCCTATTAAAGTCTTTATTGTTTTTCCATTTCTTTTCCTTTGTTTTTTTATATCTTCTAAGGAGGTTTCTTTTATAGTGTCATCAAAATTGTCATTAATATATGCCTGTAAATCTCTTTTTTGTCCTATTAGTTCTTCTATTTCTTGGACTTTATTTTTAATACCTTCATTTTCTAAATGTTTTTTATATAGACCTAGTTTAAGTTTTTCTTCCTTTAATTTGTTTAATTTTACTCCTATTTCCCTTAAGGATTGACGATATTCACTATCCAACTTCATTTTATTTTCTAATTGATATTTGTCTTCTAATCTTTCCCTTAGAAGTTCATAATTTCTACCCAGGGCTTTATTTTTATTATTTTTTGACCCAATATCTCTTTTGATTTTTTCTAATTGATCAATAGACTCCCCTATTGTCTTTTCACCCTGGTCCACTTCTACTCCATAGATAGTCTTTGCCAGGATTTCTGTAAGTATATTTTCTTTATTTTTATATAGTGAACCTTTCATATCATTTTGAGATAAATATATTGTATTCTTAAAGCTTCTTTCATTTAAGCCAATTTGTTCTGTAAAGAATTCTGATTCCATTCTGCTGTCATATCTAAAGGTATTGGTAATATCTTCACCCTTATTGTTGTATATCCTTATTTCCTCAAAATCGTTATGAAAGTTTCTTTCTATTCTATATTCTTCATTATTTAGGGAATAGACCAAATTTCCCTGATAGAGGGGGTGATTCCAAGGTTTATTATAATTATGGGTTTCTGTATAAATCTTTCTTTTAAGACCAAACTTTTTTTGCCCATAAAACATGGCGAAGATAAATTTTGCCAAGGTGGATTTCCCCGCTTCATTATTCCCAAATATCAAATTTATATTAGGACCGAATACTATTTTCTTATTTATGAATTTTCCATAGGCTTGAAGATATGTACTTTTCAACTTCATATTTTATCTATCCCCACCTTTTAGTACATTAGCTCCTATCTCCATTGCTCTTTTTAGGATTTTTCTTTGCCTTTCATCCTTTTCCCGGTCCAGCTTATTTTGTAATTCTAAAATATAGGATGATAATAGTGTATTATTCCCCATATCATATTCCCCTTCTGTATCATCAACTATTTGGATATAATATGCTAAATCCTTTAATTGCCTTTCAATAAAATCCGGGCTTTCCCCCAGTTCCCATGTATAATTACCAAATAGTCTTAAGCTAAATAAATTTTCCTTAGGATTACAGGTCCTTATATTCTTTAATAAGGCATCCTTTACTTCTTCTAAGCCTCTTAACCCTGTTATGTCTATATCTATCTTATAATATTGTCTTTTGGCCAGGGGAATCATTTTTATATCAATCCTATCCTTGGATATTTCTCCTAGGATTATCCCATGGTTACCCAGTTCATCAAAACCCAAGGGTTCTGGGCTGCCTGGGTAGGCTCCTATAATCTTTCCCTGGTCTTTATAAACCTTATGGTTGTGGAAGTGACCTAGAGCTATATAATCAAAACCGCTTTTTATCATATCTTCATAATTGAAGGGTAGGTATTTTGATTGTTTTTGAGGTGCTGAAGAGGTATCAGTCCCATGCAGCATTAAAATATTAATTTCATTTGTCCTAGGAATAATTAGGTCTTCTAATAAGGGTCTGCTTTCCTCTTGATAACCATAAGCTATCCCATGGACTATGGTATTTAGTTCCTTAATAGTTATTGTCTCATATTCATTCTTAAAAACATATATATTACTATTCCAGGGATAAGCATTATAATAGTGTAATACATTATAGGGGTCGTGATTTCCCGGCAGTATAAAGACATGAGTACTAGCAAGTTCTCCTAATCTTTTATTTACATGGTGGATGGTTTTGGCTTGTATATATCTTTGTTCAAATAGGTCTCCGGAAATAAGAAGTAAATCTACCCCTTCATCTCTTGCCAAATCTATTATCCTATCAAAGCTTTCAAGTAAATCTTTCTGTCTGTCCCTTATTATTTCATAAGGTAGATTACTGGCGGTAAAACCATTATCTAAATGTAAGTCTGCAGTATGAATAATTTTCACCATATCTACCCCACCTACCTTTTTTTATATAAAAAACTAACTAATAAATAAAAATAACCCTGCAGTTAGACACAGGATTATCTCTTATCCTTGCATTTTTTGCAATAACCAAATAGTTTTAAGGTGTGATTAGTTACTTTAAATCCCTTTTTATTTTCCACTTCTTTTTCTAATTCGTCTAATAAATCTTCGTCCATTTCACTGACTTCCCCACAGGAAAGGCATATTAGGTGGTGGTGATTGTGCTCTTTACTAGGGTCGGCAAATTCATATCTGTTACAACCATCATCGAAATTATGTTTGCTGACTATCCCGATATCTTCAAATAATTGGATGGTCCTATAGATTGTAGCCAAACCTATTCTAGGATATTCTTCTTTAACTAATTCATATATTTCTTCTATGCTAAGGTGCTTATCACTGTGTTTTAATATTATATCTAAGGTGTTTTTTCTTTGAGGTGTTAATTTAAATCCATTTCTTCTAAGTTCTGCTTTTATACCTTCATATAAAAACAAAAAATCACCTGCTTTTTAATTAATAATACTTATCATCTATGTTAGTCTACTATATTAAAATATATATGTCAATTTTTCCATTTATATAAAAATTCATTTCAAATGTTGACTTATTAATTAGATATGCTATAATTAATTTTGTCCCAGGGGTATAGCTCAGCTGGCAGAGCAGTGGTCTCCAAAACCACGTGCCGAGGGTTCAAATCCTTCTACCCCTGCCAAATTTTATATGTATTTTTTTTATAAGGATAAATTGTATCCTTTTTTTATTGGCTAAAAATAAGATTCCTCGTAAGAATGCTATGGGGCCAGTCTCGGAATGACATTGACCCTTAAGAAGATTCTCGTAATTAACCCAAAGGGCGACACTGGTCGCCCCTACAAAATCAGATACCATGGTATCAATATCAAAGATTCAGTTAAACCAAGGGCAGAGAAGGTCCCCCAGGGTTGGTCTATCTATGGTGTTATTCTATTTAGGGTTCTGGCAAAGGGGATGGTTTCTCTTATATGGTCAATACCGGTGATACAAATGGTCATTCTTTCTAATCCTAAGCCAAAGCCTGAATGGGGTACTGTTCCGTATTTTCTTAAATCCACATACCAATCATAAACTTCCATTGGTAGGTCTTCTTCCTTTATTCTTTGAAGTAAAATGTCTAGGTCATGTATTCTTTCACTTCCACCTATGATTTCACCAAAGCCGGGATATAGCAGGTCATCACATTTTACTGTGTTTGGTTTTTCTGGGTCAGGTTCCATATAAAATGCCTTACAGTCTTTTGGGTAATTTGTAACAAATACCGGCAAGCCATTAAATTGTTCTGATAGGTATATTTCATGGGGGGCACCAAAATCCTCACCCCATTCTATTTCTATTCCCTTTTCCTTTAGCATTTCTATTGCCTTATCATAAGTAAGTCTAGGGAAAGGTGCCTTTATTATTTCTAATTCTTTTATGTCCCTATCTAGGGTTTTTAATTCTAAGCTACAAGTCTTGATTACATTTTGAACAATGTATTCTATTAGGTCTTCCTGTAATTTTAAATTGCCTTCATGGTCTAAATAGCTAACTTCTGGTTCTAACATCCAAAATTCATTTAAGTGTCTCCTGGTCTTGGATTTTTCTGCCCTAAAGGTGGGTCCAAAGGTGTAGACACTTCCAAATGCCATGGCAGCAGCTTCAGCATATAATTGACCTGTTTGAGCCAGGTATGCCTTGTCACCAAAGTAATCTAATTCAAATAGGCTACCGGAGTCTTCTGGGGCTGAGGATGTGATTATGGGTGAATCTATATGGGTAAATCCCCTATTATCCAAAAATTCTCTGGCGTATTTACCTATGGCTGCCCGGATTTTTAAAATTGCATGTTGCCTTTTGGAACGTAACCATAGGTGTCTATGGTCCATTAAAAATTCTGTTCCATGTTCCTTTAGTGATATGGGATATTCTTCTGCCAAACTTACTAATTCTAGATTTGTAAGGGTAAGTTCGTATCCGCTAGGGGCACGATCATCCTTTCTTACTATTCCCAAAACCCTAATTGCGGATTCCTGAGTTATTTCCTTACAGAGACTGAAAACATCACTGCTTACTTGGTTCTTAACTACCACTCCTTGTATAAATCCTGAACCGTCTCTAATTTGCAAAAATTGTATTTTACCACTGGATCTTTTATTGTATAACCATCCTTCAATGGTTACCTCCTGGTTTTCCTGTTGAGAAATTTTTGCAATTGTTGTTTTAATCATTAGTATTACCCTCCTACTTCCTAATAGATAGTCTATAACCATTATAATCCTTTAGACAGACCTATTACAATTTATTTTATAAAGTCTTCTATTCTATTTAATCCCTCTTCAATTAATTCTAAGGATGTGGCATAGGATAGACGGATATAGTTATCAGATCCAAAGGCAAGCCCTGGTATAACTGCCACCTCACCATGGTCTAATAATTCATTGGCAAAGTCTAATGAAGACCTTATTTCCACCCCATTAATCTTTCTACCGAGAATTTTAGAGATATCCACAAATACATAAAAGGCACCCTGAGGATACATAAATCCTAAGTCCGTCATCCCTTTCAACCGGTTAATCAT
>CAYMVC010000061.1:0-1230 GCA_964393755.1 uncultured Eubacteriaceae bacterium
TATTAAAAAGAATTGGTATTTCCTTGGTTACTATTTGGCTACTTATTACTATTACCTTTTTTTTAATTCATATTATACCTGGGGAGCCTTTTAGTAATGTAAAAAAACTTCCTCCCCAGGTCTTGGAAAACTTGAACAGATACTATGGTCTTGATAAACCATTGTTTATACAATATTTTAAGTATTTAGGAAATATTATAAAAGGAGACCTGGGTTATTCCCTAGTTTACAAAAACCGCACAGTAAATGATATTATAGGACAAGCTTTTCCATATTCAGCCCAATTAGGTATTCAATCCTTAATAGTGGGGACAGTATTGGGGCTAACCCTGGGGGTATTGGCAGGTCTTCACCATAATAGGGCCTTAGACTACACCATAATGGTTATTGCTGTATTAGGGATTTCTATTCCAAATTTCATTATTGGAGGCTTATTACAATATTATTTTGGAGTAAAATACAGGATATTTCCTGTGGCACAATGGAAAGGTTTTATATACACTATTCTACCTACAATAGCATTAGGAGCTAGGGTGTTAGCAAGCCAGGTTAGAATGATAAGGGTTTCCACCTTAGAGGTATTAGGCAAAGACTATATAAAAACAGCTAAAGCAAAGGGTATAGGTAGAATGGCTATTATTTTCAGACATATATTACCTAATTCTATTTTGCCGGTAATCACCACCCTAGGTCCTTTAACAGCTACTATACTTACAGGGACCTTCGTAATAGAAAACATCTTTGCAATTCCAGGACTGGGCAGATATTTTATACAGGGGGTTCAGGATTTGGATTATCCAGTGGCCTTGGGGACAACCTTATTTTTTGGGATATTTCTAGTAGGATTAAATTTCCTAGTAGATCTACTATACTTTTTTATAGACCCTAGAATTAGTAGGGAAAATATTACAGGTGATAGACTATGAATAATAATCTAAGTAAAGAAGATTTTAAGCCTATTGATAAAAGTCAAATACCACTAATACCCGGCAATCTTCCTGGCTCATATTGGGAAGATCTTATGAGGAAGACAAAAGAAAATAGATTGGCAATAGTATCCTTAATTATATTGTTAATCATATTATTCTTCGTTATCTTGGGACCTTATTTTGTTCCCTTTACTTATTATCAGCAGGATTATGAAAATACCAATCTTCTTCCCGGGGAAAATGGGCATTTTTTTGGAACGGATTCTTTAGGGAGGGATATTTTCTCCAGGCTATGGTATGG
>CAYMVC010000061.1:1240-8024 GCA_964393755.1 uncultured Eubacteriaceae bacterium
GTATGGTGGGAGGGTATCCTTATTTATAGCCAGCATAGTTACACTAATATCAATGGTTATAGGTGTTGGCTATGGCAGTGTGGCTGGCTATTGTGGGGGGAAAATAGATAATCTTATGATGAGATTTGTGGATATTTTCCTTGCCATACCAGGATTGTTAATAAACATCATGCTGTTAGTTGTACTTAAACCCGGAATTACAACTATTATAATAGCATTTGGTATTACAGGCTGGTTAAATATGGCACGTATTGTCCGGGGTCAGGTCCTCCAGGTGAAGGAAGAAAATTATGTATTAGCTGCCCGGATGCTGGGGGCAGATAATAAAAGAATAATATTAAAACATATAATTCCTAATATAATAGGTCCTATTATTGTAGAAATGACCTTAATTATTCCCTCTGCTATTTTCGGCGAAGCCTTTCTTAGTTATATAGGTCTAGGTGTAAGACCTCCTATGGCTAGTTGGGGTATTTTAGCCAGTGAGGGTATAAGGGTAATGAGATTTTATCCTTTTCAATTAATAATACCTGGGATGGTTATTAGTATTACTATTTTATCCTTTAATCTACTTGGAGATGGGTTAAGGGATATACTTGACCCAAAACTAGGAGGTTAGCCAATGGAAAAAGATAAGGTTTTAGAGGTAAAAAACTTAAAGGTTTTCTTTAATAACCATGGGAAAAATTTAAAAGCGGTACAAGATGTTTCTTTTGACCTAAACAGGGGGGAGATCCTTGCAATTGTAGGGGAATCAGGATCGGGAAAAAGTGTTACAGCCCAATCAATTATTGGTATTACAGAGGATTTTAAAAGGGAAGGTAGAATTATTTATAAGGATCTTGACCTCTTAAGTCTTTCTGAAAGGGAAATGGGACATATTAGGGGATCAAAAATAGGAATGGTATTTCAAAACTACAGTTCTTCACTGAATCCAACAATGAAGATTGGAAAACAAATAGGAGAAGGATTAATTAAGCATCAAAGTCTAAGTAAGAAAGAGGCTATAAAAAAGTCAATCAAAATCCTTGAAAAGGTAGGAATAAAAAATCCAGAGAATTGGTACCATCAATATCCCCATCAATTAAGCGGGGGTATGGGGCAAAGGGTGATGATAGCTATTGCTCTAGCCTGCAACCCTGATATTTTAATTTGTGATGAACCAACTACCGCATTGGACAAAAATAACCAAAGACAAATTATAAAATTACTAAAGGAAATCCAGGTTAACCTTTCTACTTCTATTATTTTCATCACCCATGATTTAAATTTGATTAACAATTTTGCCCAAAGACTACTTATTATGTATGGAGGCTTAATAGTGGAAAGGGGACCGGCAGATATAGTAGAAAGGTATCCCAGCCATCCTTATACCAAAGGGCTATATAATTCCATATTAAAAAAGGGATTAAAAGCTAAGACTAAGCTCTATACTATAGAAGGCAGTCCACCGGATTTAACAGATCTTACAGATGGGTGTCCTTTTTTTCACCGATGTAAACACTCTATGAAGATATGCCAAAATACTATGGCAAAAGAGTTTGAAGTAGGAACTGGTCATAGAGTGTCTTGTTGGTTATACCACCCTCTTTGTTTAAAAAATGGAAAAGGGGAGAAGGATTTTGGATAAGATCGTTGAAGTTAAAAACTTAAAAAAATACTATAGGTTATCAAATAAAAAGCTCATTAAGGCAGTAGATGGTGTAAGTTTTGATATTTGTAGAGGGGAAACCTTAGGTCTAGTAGGTGAATCTGCTTGTGGCAAGACTACATTAGGAAAACTTATAATGGGACTTTGTAAACCAGACAGTGGACAGGTTATTTTTTTAGGTAAAGATATTCATTCAATGGGTAAGTCAGAATATAGAAATTCTACAAGGAACAGGCAAATGATTTTCCAAAATTGTTTTTCATCTTTAAATCCCCGTATGACTATTAAAGATATTTTACAAGAGGGTATGATAATACATAAGTTATATATAGAAAATAGGATGGAGAAAGTCATGGAATTGCTTGAAATAGTTGGTTTAACAGGGGAAAGTATGAATAGGTATCCCCATGAATTAAGTATAGGTCAAATACAAAGGGTGGGAATAGCAAGAGCCTTAGCCCTTGCCCCTGAGTTTATTATTCTGGATGAACCTATTTCTCCTTTAGATGTATCAATTCAGGCACAAATAATAAACCTTCTTTTGAAAATCCAAAGGGAGAGAAAACTAAGCTATTTATTAATAGGTCATGATTTAGAAATGGTAAAACATATATCAGATAGAATTGCTATTATGAATTCAGGGAAGATTGTAGAATTATCTTCTACTGAGAATATATATAAAAACCCTATCCACCCATATACACGGATGCTATTTTCCTAGAGAATCTTATTACTGGTAAGATCAGGAGGTTTTTCTTTTTTCTTTTCCCGTTCTTGAAAAAAACCACAATCTTGTTTACTAGAACATAGTTGGGGATTTACATGATCTAAGGTACATTTACCATTTTCTTCATAAATACAATTTTCAGAACAATTAATAAAAGACAAAAAACCACCTCCAATAATGGATAGTTTGTCCTAAATAAGAAAAACAATGTTAATAAATTATGGTAAATTAGGAAGTTTAACAATGAAAGCCTTTTGGACAAGTAAATTCTTTATAGTATAATATTTTGTATAAGTATGAAGGGGACGATCTTATGGAAATTGGTAAAATACCAAATAAATTATTAGAGGAAAATGTACTATCTAAGATAAAACCTACAAGGGAAGAAATCATAGTTGGAGCAGCTATTGGGGAAGACTGTGGAATCATAGACTTTGGGGAAAATATATGTGTTGTATCAACAGATCCTATTACTGGTGCCACAAAGGATATAGCCAGGCTGGCAGTTCATATATCTTGTAATGATGTTGCTTCCAGTGGAGTGGATCCAATAGCAATTTTGTTAACAATATTAGCACCAGAAGGTACAAAAATAGAGGAAATTTCCAAATTGATTGAGGAAGCAAAGAAAACTGCCAGCTCCTTAAATGTAGAAATCATCGGGGGCCATACAGAAATATCCCAAGCAGTTAATCGAATGGTCATATCTACCACCTGTATAGGCAAAGGGAAAAAAGAATTAATGGTGACCAGCCATGGGGCTAAGGTGGGGGACCATGTCATAATGACAAAATGGGCTGGACTTGAGGGAAGTGCTATATTGGCAAATGACAGGGAAGAACAGCTTACAAGTGTCATAAACAGGGAATTGATAGATGAGGCAAAGTCATATATGAACCATATAAGCGTAGTAGCTGAAGGTAGAATATCTGGCAAGGTAGGGGTAACTGCTATGCATGATGTTACAGAGGGAGGTTTGCTGGGTGCAATTTGGGAGATAGCTGAGGCATCCAAGGTGGGAATAAAGATATGGGAAGAAAATATTCCTATTTCAAAGGCAACAAAGGCAATTTGCAATTATTATAAAATAGACCCTCTTAGGCTTATATCAAGTGGAGTCATGCTAATAACTACAAATAAATCAGAAGAATTATTGGAGGCATTTAATAAAGAAGGAATCAAAGCTACCATAATTGGAAAGGTAATAAAGGGTCAATCAGTTTTAGTTAATAAAGGGATAGAGACACCAATAAACCCTCCTGATAGTGACGAATTATTTAAAGTAGTTTAACTATTTCTTTTTATACATACTCATTACATTTCAATAATATATATGTATTAAAATGTAGTAAGGGAGGAAATGTAATGAATAAAAGAGTAGTGTTTTTAGTCCTTATAATTATAATAGCTTTATTGCTTACCGGCTGTAAAAATCCTATAGATATTTTCAAATCCTTTATATCAGGCAAGCCCACAGAACAGGATGATGATCAGCTGCCTAATGGTTTGGAAAACGAAGAAGATAATGAAAATCTCGATGAAGATTTTAATGACCTGGATATATCCGATGAAAACACCCGTCAAATCACCCTTTATTATAGGGATGTAAGTGGTTATATTGTGCCAGTAGTTAGGAAGGTTAACAAGGAAGAAGGTATAGCAAAGGCTGCACTGTCAGCTTTGGTAGACAATCCAGAAATCCGTAATGAATTAAAGGTTTTAGGGTTGGAACCTGTATTGCCTGCTGGTATAGAAATAGAATTAGCCATTAAAGAGGATGGACTTATAAGGGCTAGCTTTAGTAATGAGATTCTAAATTTAGGGAATAAGAAAGAGGAGGAGGCCCTAGTTAGTGCTATAGTATACACACTTACTGAATTTGCAAATATAGACAAGGTGCAAATCCTAGTAAATAATGAAATTAGGGAATCCTTGACTCATGGCACTAAGGTGGGTGAACCAATAAGCCGAGGAAATATAAATAACCTAAATAATAGTATAGAAGGTGAAAATGAAGAATTAACATTGTATATGTATAATAACCCTACTGGACAATATACTTATTTTGTTCCAATAACCAAGAATGTTTCCCCCAGCTCTAAAAATATAGAATCTGCCCTTGAAGAACTAATTTCCATTAAAGATGAATGTGAGGGGCTACAATTAAGCATTCCTGATGGAACAAAGATTTTCAGTGTAAATATGGAAAATGGCATAGCCCATGCAAAGTTTTCTCAACACTTAGTACAATTGAATAATATAGAGGATGCAAATAATTTGACAAAGGCCATAGCACTCACCCTAAAGGAATTTGATGGTGTTCAGGGGGTAAGACTGGTAATAGATGGGGAGAATCCATTGGAAAGTGATATTATAAATATACCTGCCTTTGCCAATAGCTTTTAAATAGAGGTTTTATAGATAAGATTACAATAGATACATAAGATAAGGAGAGAAAAATATGGCAAGAATAGATGGTAGAGATAATTATCAAATTAGAGAAATTAAAATAACAAGAAACTTTACAAAATATGCAGCCGGATCAGTACTTATTGAAGCAGGGGATACAAAGGTAATATGCACAGCTACTATAGAGGAAAAAGTTCCTCCCTTTATAAGAAATGAAGGAAAGGGTTGGGTTACAGCAGAATATAGCATGTTACCTTCTTCTACCCAAAATAGAAAGATAAGAGAATCTAGCAGAGGAAAAATTGAGGGCAGGACCCAAGAAATACAAAGATTAATTGGACGAGCCCTTAGGTCTGTTGTGGATTTAGAACAATTGGGAGAGAGGACCATATGGATAGATTGCGATGTTATACAGGCAGATGGAGGTACTAGAACAGCCTCAATATCAGGTGCCTTTATTGCTTTAATGGATGCCCTATATAAGCTTAAAAACGAAGGTAAATTGGAGAATATACCCATAAGGAACTATTTAGCAGCCATCAGTGTGGGTGTGGTAGAGGGTGAAACCCTTTTGGATTTAAACTATTATGAAGATTTCAACGCTAAATTAGACATGAATGTAGTAATGACCGATGATGGGGAATATATAGAAATTCAAGGGACTGGGGAAGAAGCTCCTTTTAATAAAAAAGAATTATCCAGCTTATTAGAATTGGCTGAAAGGGGTATAAATGAAATAATAGATAAACAGAAAACACTTTTTAAGAATATTGGATAAATGAATATATTTATAGTTTAAAAAATATATTTTTGGATAAATATTGTATAGTGTGTATTTTTATGGAGGAACAATAATGAATGATCTTATAATAGCATCGGCAAACCAAAATAAAATATTAGAAGTAAAGACTATACTAGCACCCCTTGGATATAAGATTAGATCAATGAAGGAAGTAGGTATAGATATAGACATCCAGGAGGATGGAAATAGTTTTGAAGAAAATGCATTGATTAAGGCTTGGACCTTAGCAGATCTTACTAAGGAAATCGTTCTAGCAGATGATTCTGGACTAGAAGTGGTTGCATTAAACAATGCTCCAGGTATATATTCAGCACGATATGCGGGAGAGCATGGAAATGATATAGAAAACAATTTAAAACTCCTAAAAGAACTTGAAAATGTACCTTGGAATAAAAGGAATGCTCGATTTGTCTGTGCTATTGCAATGGTTTACCCCCAGGGTAAGGAAATCGTAACTATGGGTGAATGTAAAGGAATTATAGCATTAGAACCACAAGGGACTAATGGATTTGGCTATGATCCCCTATTCTATATTTCTCAATTTGATAAAACTTATGCCCAATTAGATTCAGTGGAAAAAAATAGAATCAGTCATAGATCCAAAGCTTTAGATAATTTAAAAAAGCTTTTATTAGACGAAAATAAGGGGGCTAGAAATTGAGGATAGGTATAGTAAGTGACACTCATGGTAATATTCCTGTTTTAAAAAAAGTCATAAAAGAGATGGGGGAAATTGACCTCTATATACATTTAGGGGACTTTGTAAGTGATGGCAAAAATGTTTTCAATCAAATGGAAGCAAAATCTATAATAATAAAAGGAAATTGCGATCTCTTAGAAGAGGTAGATGAAGAGATCACGGTAGAAATAAATAATAAAAAGTTCTTTATTTCCCATGGGCATAATTATAATATTAAGTATGGATACAATAATATATATTACAGGGCTCTAGAAGAGGAAGCTGATGTGGTAGTATTTGGTCATACTCATATGCCTTTGCTTTTATGGTATAAGGATATATTATTCTTTAATCCTGGGAGTACCGCCTATCCAAAGGGGGGAAGTGAGCCTTCTTACGGGATAATAGAAATAGTGAATGGGGAAATATATCCGGAAATATTTGAAATATAAACTAAATAAGGTAGTGTATATATCATCAATCATTTTAGTATAGTTTAATGGAAAAAGTCATAGA
>CAYMVC010000062.1:0-7887 GCA_964393755.1 uncultured Eubacteriaceae bacterium
TTAGTAAAGAAAATAATTTCCCAGAATTGGCATATCAAACTGTATATAATATCCTAAAGGATAATAATATAGATGTAGGGCAAGATATTTTGGTTGATGTTGCTCGCAGAAATTTGATGAGTGATATTTATTGTTTATAGAAAGCAAGTCAAATTTTAAGACATAGAATAATAACAAGTCAAACTTTGGAGTGAAATATATGAAAAAGTGTTCTGTATGTAATAAAAACACAGCGGTGATTTTTGCCACTCAAATGATTAATGGCAAACCTGAAATGAAAGGTTTATGTCTACAATGTGCAAAAAAATTAGGAATACCAGTTGTGGACCAATTAATGAAACAAACTGGAATGACTGAAGATGATATAGAAAATTTAACAGGAGAAATGGAAAACTTCCTTGGGGATATGGATAGTGATGATGGAGGGGAAGATTCCCCCTTAGGAAATATGTTTAAGAACTTTTTCCCCATGGGAGAAAAATCAAATGAGGATCAGGAAGACCAAAAACAAGTTATTGGTCCAGTGGAAAATATAAAGGAAACAACTAGCAAAAGAAACAAAAAAGTCAAAAAGAAAAAGAAACACTTAGAACTTTATGGTCTAAACCTTATTGATCAGGCATTAGAGGGTAAAATCGATAGGGTAATAGGACGGCAAAGAGAGATAGATAGGGTAGTCCAAATTTTAAATAGAAGAAATAAAAATAACCCAATTCTTATAGGGGAGCCTGGGGTAGGTAAAACTGCCATAGCAGAGGGACTGGCTGTTAGAATAGTAGAAAAGAAGGTACCGGCTAAGCTATTGGAGACAGAGGTTTACCTACTAGATATGACAGCAATTGTTGCAGGTACCCAATTTAGGGGACAATTTGAAGGCAGAATGAAGGCAATTATAAAAGAGGCCACCGAGTATGGAAATATAATATTAGTGATTGATGAGGTCCATAATATTATGGGTGCAGGTGAAGTTCATGGTGGAGTGATGAATGCAGCTAATATCCTAAAACCCTCCCTTGCCAGGGGCGAAATACAAATAATGGGTGCCACCACCTTAGAAGAATATAGAAGGCATATTGAAAAGGATGCGGCACTGGAAAGAAGATTTCAACCGGTGATAGTAGAGGAACCCACAATAGAAGAATCCATAGAAATCTTGAAGGGTGTTGTAGGCTACTATGAAGATTATCACCATGTAAAACTTTCCCAAGAAGCCATAGAAGCTGCAGTAAGAATGTCTGATAGGTATATTACCGATAGGTATCTACCAGATAAGGCAATTGATGTGGTAGATGAAGCAGGTTCTAGGGTAAATTTAATGAATCAAGGCTTAGTAGAATTGGAGGCACTTAGGGAAGAACTTGAAAAGATCCAGGATTTAAAGGAAAAGGCTGCTACAAATAATGATTTTGAAAAGGCAGCCCAGTATAAGATAGATGAAATAAGCATTCAAAATAAAATCAAAGAAAGAGAAAAGAGCTCTGAAAAGAACATAGGTGTGGAGGATATTGCAGGGGTAATAGAGGTATGGACAAAAATACCTGTTCAAAAAATTACTGAAGAGGAAGCCAATAAATTATTAAACCTAGAAGAAAAACTCCACCAGCGAATTGTGGCCCAATATCAGGCGGTAGAAAAGTTGTCTCGGACAATTAGAAGAAACCGGTCTGGCTTTAGGAAAAAGAAAAAGCCTGCTTCTTTTATCTTTGTTGGTCCAACAGGGGTAGGGAAGACAGAAGTGGTTCGAGCTTTAGCATCAGAGCTTTTTGGCAGTGAAGATGCTATGATTAGGCTGGATATGTCAGAGTATATGGAAAAGCATACTGTTTCTAAACTTATAGGATCGCCTCCAGGTTATGTGGGCTATGATGAAGGGGGTCAATTAACAGAAAAGGTAAGACGAAAGCCCTATTCAGTTATCCTATTAGACGAAATAGAAAAGGCCCATCCAGATGTTTTTAATATGCTATTACAGATTTTAGAAGATGGAAGATTGACTGATAGTCAGGGAAGGACCACCTTCTTTGAAAACACTATAATCGTAATGACCTCCAATGTGGGCAGCCACCTAAAAACCAGCGGATATGGTTTTGGCAAGGATGGCTATGACCATATGGAGGAAAAGACTAGAGAAGTATTAAAGGAAACCTTCCGCCCCGAGTTTTTAAACAGGGTAGATGATATAATAGTATTTTCCAAATTGACCAAGGAGGACCTTGGTAAAATTGTAGACCTTATGATAGAAGAGGTAAGGGAATCAGTGGAAGAAAAGGGTATTATTATTGAAGTATCCCAAGATGTAAAAGACTTTATCTTAGAAAAAGGCTATGATGAACAATATGGAGCCCGACCTCTAAGAAGGGCAATTCAAAACTATATAGAGGATGAAATGGCAGAAGCCTTCCTGTTAGGGAAAATTAAGGAAGGGGACCAGGTTAAAATTCAGTTAGATGATGACAATAAGGTCCAATTGCTTGCCTATGAAATAAAGAGTGTATAGGCTAGTGGTTAGTGATTAGTGGATAGTGGTTAGTGATTCGTGGTTAGTGGGACTTTTGTGTAAGTGTCATCCTGAACTCGGCAGTATTAGCATACCTCTGAAGGATCTTATTTTTACTTACTTTGAGAGTAGGGGCGACCTGTGGTCGTCCTCGTTAGGGCGAGTAAGGATAAAGTAGGGGAGGGACTCTGCCCCTCCTCATGTAGGGAACGATGGCCTCATCGTTCAGTGGGACAAGGGACCTGTCCCCATGTCCCAATTAAAGATAAATGGGAGGAAGTAATAGTGATAGAAATATTGAAAGCAATAATTTTAGGAATAGTTCAAGGAATAACTGAATGGCTGCCCATAAGTAGTACCGGTCACCTAATATTGGTGGAAGAATTTATTAAGTTTGACTTGACCCAGGTTTTTGTCAACACATTTTTTGTTGTAATCCAATTTGGGTCCATCCTTGCCGTAATAGTATTATTCTTTAGGAAATTAAATCCCTTTGATGGATATAAAACTAAGAGTCAGAAAAAGGAAACCTTTAGCCTTTGGGTAAAGATCGCCATAGCATCGGTGCCAGCAGGTATTATTGGCTTTTTATTTGATGATATTATAGAAGAGGCCCTATATAATCCTACAACTGTAGCTCTAATGCTTATTGCCTATGGGGTTTTATTTATAATAATTGAAAATGCCCGCAGACGTCCTAGATATACAGAGTTGAGTGATATAGGATATATAACTGCCCTATTCATAGGTCTCTTTCAGGTTCTTGCCTTAATACCTGGCACATCTAGATCTGGTTCTACCATATTGGGAGCAGTATTATTAGGGACATCAAGATATATTGCAGCGGAATTTTCCTTCTTTATGGCTGTTCCGGTTATGGTGGGAGCCAGCGGATACAAACTTCTAAAAGCAGGTATGGCATTTAGCGGTTTAGAGTGGATAGTCTTAGCTGTAGGATCAATAATTTCTTTTATAGTTTCAATATTTGCTATCAAGTTTCTTCTTGCTTATATAAAGAAAAATGACTTTAAAATATTCGGCTATTACAGAATAATATTAGGGCTTATAGTGTTGGCATACTTTTATCTTGGGTAGGGGGACTTGATTCTACCTCCCTGATAACCAGTTCCACTATCACATCCATAGGGTCTATTAAGGGTTTAGATATATGGTGGGAATCTAGGACAAGACCCACCTCTGTACAACCGGCTATAATTAATTCAGCCCCCTCTTGGATTAATTCATTGCTGGCTGAAATTAGTAATTCAAGGGGTTGACCTTCTATATTACCTGCTTTAATTCCCTTTTCTCCATAAATTGCCTTCATAACTTTTCTCTCCTGAGAAGGAGGGGAGGGTATAATTATTTCTATATCTTTAATAAACTTTCCAAAGAGACCAGACTTTATAGTACCAGAGGTAGCTAGCACACCGATTTTAGTCACATTAGGATAATAGCTTTTAATATAATTATTTAATTCCTCCAGGGCATTTATTATAGGTATAGATAGTTGGTTTTGAACTTCATTTATAAAATAGTGGGATGTAATGCAGGGCAGTAAGGCTATATCAACATTTAATTTCTCTAAGTTTTTTCCCATTTCAACTAATGTATTAACTGGGTTTTCCCCTCCATATAAGATTGCAGAGGTTCTATCAGGTACTTTAGGATTACTGTCAATAATAACTCTAAAATGATCCTGATCCCTTTCTACATGAGTTGCCCTAATAATTTTCATATATAGGCTGGCTGTTGCTTCTGGTCCCATGCCTCCAATAATTCCAATAATCTTCTTATTCATTATTACCTCCTAATGTTTATATCTTATTATTTTACTATATTAAATTAGAAATTCAAAAGATTATAAAAACATTTTAAAGTTAGCACTTTAACCTGAGAGTGTAAAACCACCTATTGACTAATAACCATAGTTTTTATACTATGATAGAATAGGCATTATTTATAGGGAAACCATTAATAAGTTTCCCTATTAGCAATAGTTTATTAGGAGGAAGATTTAAATGGCCGTAGAAAAAGGAAACTTATCAATTAATAGTGAAAATATTTTCCCTATTATAAAAAAATGGTTGTATTCAGACCAGGATATTTTTATTAGAGAATTAGTATCTAATGGTTCAGATGCCATAACAAAGCTTAAGAGACTAGATAGCTTAGGGGAAATAGAACTGAAGGAAAAGGATAACTTTTCTATTAAAATAGTCCTTGATAAAAAGGAAAATACCCTTATCTTCAAGGATAACGGTATAGGAATGACCCAGGAGGAAATAAAGAAGTATATTAACCAAATAGCCTTTTCAGGAGCAGAGGACTTTTTAAAGGAATATAAGGATAAGGGAGAGCAAGACCAGATAATAGGACACTTTGGATTGGGCTTTTACTCTGCCTTTATGGTGGCCGACCTTATAGAAATCCACACCCTTTCTTATAAAGAAGGGGCAAGCCCAGTAAAATGGTCCTGTGACGGTGGAACAGAATTTGAAATTGTAGAGGGAAATAGAAAATCTAGAGGGACAGATATAATCTTGCATATTGGAGAAGAAGGAAAGGACTTTTTAGATGAATATACCTTAAAATCCACCATAGATAAGTATTGTTCATTTATGCCCTATCCAATATATCTTGAAGAAGTTGGTAAGGAACCAGAAAAAGACGAAGATGGCAATATAATAATTACAGAAGCAAAGGTATTAAATAAGACCTATCCACTATATCTAAAACATCCCAATGAATGTAAAGAGGAAGAATATAAAGAATTTTACAGGGACACCTTTAGAGACTTTAAGGAACCATTATTTTGGATTCATCTTAATATGGACTACCCCTTTAACCTAAAGGGAATACTTTACTTTCCAAAGTTGGGGACAGAATTTGACACTATAGAGGGACAAATAAAACTCTACAATAGTCAGGTCTTTGTGGCAGATAATATTAAAGAAGTTATACCAGAGTTTTTATTATTACTTAAGGGAGTAATAGATTGCCCAGACCTCCCCTTAAATGTATCCAGGAGCTTCTTACAAAATGATGGATTCACCAGAAAGATTTCAGATTATATTACTAAAAAAGTAGCTGACAAGTTAAATAGTTTATTTAAAACTGAAAGGGAAGACTTTGAAAAGTTTTGGGAAGATATTAATCCATTTATAAAGTTTGGCATATTAAAGGATGATAAATTCTATGACAAGGTAGAAAAAATCCTAATATATAAAACAGTGGACAAAAAATATATCTCCCTAGATGAATACCTTAAGGATCAGGAGGATAGGGAAGAAAAGACTGTTTATTATTCCAATGATGCAGGACAACAGGCACAATATATAAACCTCTTAAAGAAAAATTCCATAGAGACCTTATTGCTAGAACACCCAATTGACCCAGCCTTTATTTCCTTTATGGAAATGAAAAAGGAAAAGGTCCGCTTTAAAAGGGTGGATTCAGATATTTCTGACCTCTTAAAGGAGGATAAAGGGGATAAAGAAGACAACAAAAATGAAGAAAAAGCATTATCAGACATATTTAAAAAGGTATTGGGTAAAGAAGAACTAAAAATCCAGCTAGAAAGTCTAAAAGAAGAAGACTTACCCGGAATGGTAATTCTTTCAGAAGAAAGTAGACGAATGCAGGAAATGATGGAAAGATACTCCATGGCAGGAATGGGGGGAATGAACCTTCCCAGTGAGGAAACATTAATCTTAAATAAAAAGAATAATCTTATAAAATATATAGTTGAAAATGCAGGAAAAGATAGTGAATTAATGAACATAATACCGGAGCACATATATGATTTAGCAATGCTAAGCCATAAACCCTTATCACCGGAACAAATGTCTAAATTTATAAAGAGAAGTAACCATATACTAAATAAAATGATATAAATCTTAATGGAAATTGCCAGTGTCCATAGATGGGAGTAAAGAATGAAAAGTAAAGAAGAAAATAGATTTAGAACATATCGTTGGTTTATATATAGTATGTTAGTTCTTGCCAATATGATTTCATTCTTTCATAGGATGTCTGGAGGGGCAGTGAGGGAGGACCTAATAAGTGTTTTTAATATGTCCTCGGTAACCTTTGCCAACCTTAGTTCCACATATTTTTATATATATATGATTATGCAAATACCATCAGGGATTTTGGCAGATACCATTGGACCAAGAAAAGTAATTTCTGTAGGAACCTTGCTGGCAGGAATTGGGACTATCATGTTTGGGCTTTCAAACAGTATATTTCAAATATTCCTAGGTCGATTATTTATTGGCCTAGGAGTATCAGTAGTATATATATCAGTTTTAAAGGTACTGTCCCACTGGTATAGGGAAAGTGAATTTGGGGGCATAATTGGTTTAACAGCAGCCATAGGGAACTTTGGGGGAATTTTGGCACAAACCCCCCTTGTCTTGTTAATGGCTGCTATAACTTGGAGGTCTTCTTTTGTAGCCATTGGAATATTTACAATTTTAGCATCTTTTCTATTCTATTTAATCATTAGAAATAGACCTAGCGATGTAGGTCTTCCTTCTATAGAAGTTACTGGAGGTAAAGAAATAAACAATGAAAACAATAAAATAAAGCTGGGTGAGAGTATAAAATCTGTTATTACAAATAAGGATACCTGGCCATTGTTTTTAATTTTTGCCGGTTTTTACGGGGCATTTTCCAGCCTAACCGGAACCTGGGGGGCTTCCTATATAATGGAGGTCTATGAAATACCCAAGATGGTTTCAACAAACTATATCATGGTAGCAGTATTTGGCCATGTGATTGGGGCAGTTGTAATAGGTCTGATTTCTGATAAGATGAGGAAAAGAAGGACTCCAATGAGAATCTTTGGATTTATATACCTGCTGACCTGGCTGGCACTAGTATTTTGGAATGGGGGTAAACCTCCCATTGAATACCTAAATATTATACTATTTACATTAGGATTTTCCAGTGCTTCATTTTTACTTAACCTGTCAGTTGCTAAGGAGGTCAATTCAAGGAGAATTGTGGGTATATCAACTTCAATAGTCAATACAGGAGGATTTTTCGGGGCAGCAATATTTCCTCCAATCCTAGGCGTAGTAATGGACAAGTTTAAGGATTCAATGGTCCCAATCATGGTATATCAAAAAGCATTTATGTATTGCTTTTTTGCCGTAGTGATAGCAAATATTATTCTAATTTTCGTAAAAGAGACAAATTGCAGCAATGTGTATGTAGATAAAGGTAATAGTTAAATGTTCCAGGTTAATGTAAGGCTCTATCCCCCGGGAAATCTAGGGATAACCACATTAAGTAATATTAAAGTAAAATACAATTAAAGTTAATCAATAAATAAAACTGGGAGTGATTTAATGAAGTTTTATGAAGTCATCCGATTAATTGGG
>CAYMVC010000063.1:0-7843 GCA_964393755.1 uncultured Eubacteriaceae bacterium
TAAAGCTTTTCCCACTAAATAAAAAGTCAGGAAACTTCCTGACTTTTTATTCGTTGCCTATGGATTAGCCCTTAATCAAATAATCTACTTACCGATAGTCCCTCATAAATCCTGTTTATAGCTGATGCAAATAAGGGAGCTACGGAAATACATTCTATTTTGTCACTTTTCTTATCCTCTGAAAGAGGAATGGTATTTGTTATAACTAATTCATCAATAGGGGACTTGTTAATCCTCTCAATTGCTGGTCCTGATAAAACTGGGTGGGTACAGGATGCATAAATAGATTTGGCCCCCAAATCCTTAAGTGCCTGGGCACTATTGGTTATTGTACCTGCAGTATCTATAATATCATCAATCAGAACTACATTCTTATCCTTTATATCCCCAATAACAGTCATAACTTCAGAAATATTTGCCCTCGGTCTTCTCTTATCTATAATGGCTAAAGGAGCATGTAATCGCTCAGCAAAATTTCTCGAACGGGTTACACTACCTAAGTCAGGTGCCACCACAACAAAATCCTCTACATTTTTCCTTTTAAAGTGTTCTGCTATTAAAGGCACCCCTAAAAGATGATCTACCGGCATATTAAAAAATCCTTGAATTTGTATGGCATGCAAGTCCATTGTAAGAACCCTATCTGCACCTGCGGCAGATATAATGTCTGCCACCAACTTTGCTGTAATCGGATCCCTAGCCTTTGCCTTCCTATCCTGCCTTGCATAACCATAGTATGGAATAACAGCATTTACCCTACCTGCAGATGCCCTTTTTAGAGCATCTATTATAATTAATAGTTCCATTAGATTGTCATTGACCGGCTCGCAGGTAGGTTGTATAACATAGACATCACTGCCCCTAATTGATTCCCTAATATTTACCGAAATTTCCCCATCACTAAATCTAGTTACCACAGTTTTAGTAATGGGACAACCTAAAATATCTGCAATTTCCTTTGCAAGTTTTGGATTAGAATTACCGGCAATAATCCTTAAATCCTTATAACTACCCTTCATTAATAATACCCCCTATTTGTCCTTTGTTTCTTTTTTATTAAACCAATCTTCCTTATTCACCTGTCTGGCTCTAGCTATGGCAAGGGAATTTGCTGGCACTTGGTGGGTAATAGTAGACCCTGCTGCAATAAAAGACCCCTCCTTCACTTCTACCGGAGCCACTAAATTTGTATTACAGCCAACAAAAACATCATCCCTGACAATGGTCTTATGTTTTTTATACCCATCATAGTTGACAAATATCGTCCCACATCCAATATTTACATTTTTACCTACTTCTCCATCTCCAATATAAGAAAGATGGGCTGCACTGGTATTATCTCCAATAATAGAGTTTTTCACCTCTACAAAGTCACCAATTTTAACATTTTTACCTATTTTACAATTTGGTCTAATATAGGCGTAGGGTCCTATTCTAGTCTTGTTATTAATAGTAGATTCAAGAATTGTTGAAAACTGTATTTCCACATCATCCCCAATTGTTGAATCCACTATCCTAGAATTGGCTCCTATAATGCAATTAGCTCCTATCTTGCTACAACCTTCTAATTGTACTCCCGGATATATTATGGTATCTTGCCCTATCTTAACATCCTTATGTATATAGGTGGTGGCAGGATCTATCATAGTCACACCCTGATCCATCCAATATTCATTAATGCCTTTTCTCATAAAAGCCTCTGCCATGGCAAGTTGTCCCCTAGAATTAACTCCTTCAATCTCTTGTGGTATCCCTACTTCATACCCTCCTATATTATAGCCCTCCTTATTTAAAACTTCTATAGTATCTGTAATATAATATTCTCCTTGGGCATTGTTATTTGTTATACTTTCAAGGGCTCTACAAAGTAATTGTGCCTGGAAATAATACATACCAGAGTTAATTTCGGTAATCTTTAATTGGTCTTCATTGGCATCCTTTTGTTCTACTATTGATTCTATGTTTCCCTTTTTATTCCGAATAATTCTCCCATAGCCAAAGGGGTCATCAAACTTTGCTGTTAATACAGTAGCTGCAAAATTATTATCTTTGTGGTATTGAATGAATTCTTTTAAAGTATTTGCTGAAATTAGGGGAGTATCCCCATATAATAATAAAATATTACCCTTATGTTCCTTAAATAAGTGTTCTGCTTCCATTACTGCATGACCAGTCCCTAATAGTTCTCTCTGGTAAACATATTCCACACCATCACCAATGGTTTCCTGTACCTGGTCTGCCCCATTTCCAATAACCACAATAATCTTTTCTACCTGAAGTTCCCTTGCCTGATCTATTACATGATTTAACATAGCTTTCCCACATACCTTATGTAAGACCTTGGGCTTCTGGGACTTCATCCTTGTACCAGCTCCTGCTGCAAGAATAAGAGCCATAGTCCCTTTGTTTTTCTCCATTATCTCACCTACTTTTTAATAATTAAATACTTATTATTCATTAATTATTATATAGCTTTTACCTTCTATTGTATACTTAGTATAACCCATAAGATATCTTTCCAAAAAAAAAGGAGATAACTCTCCTTTTTAGTATTACTCTGTTGCTGCTACTGCACTTTGTTCTAAACTTTCCTCATACTCTGATAAAATAGCATTTTGGATATATCCCCTTGTTTCCGAATTAATAGGATGGGCGATATCTTTAAACTCCCCTTCTGGAGTTTTTCGGCTAGGCATTGCAATAAATAATCCATTTTGGCCCTCAATAATTTTAATATCATGAACCACAAATTGATCATCAAAGGTTACAGATACAATAGCCTTCATCTTCCCTTCGGTATTAATTTTTCGGATACGTACATCAGTTATTTGCACGTAGCTCACACCACCTTCCCTATGTCTCAACATTCCCTTATTGATATTACTTCTTAAATAGGATATTCTTCATTAAATTAGATAATCCTTCTAAAAAAGAAAGTTTTTCTAAATAATTCAAACTTTTTATGTCACCATCCCACATATTTCTAGCATAATGGATAACAGTAATTTAAAGTATACAATATATAGTAGTATAGGATAGAAGGTCCCCCATATTTAGTTATTATTTTAAAATCTATAAAAATAATGATTATAGATAATTATTTCAAATTTAAATTTGGTGCAATATGTATTTTTTTATTAATGGTATCAACTTCCCTTAGGTGCAAAAGAGAAACATACTTGTCCACCACCTTAACTTCTGGTTCATCTGTTGCCACTAATACTCCTATACCTTCTACCCTACATTCAAATTCCTCCATCAAATCCATCATACCCTTGGCTGTACCTCCCGCCTTCATAAAATCATCAATTATAAGGACTCCAGCCTCCTTAGGAAGTGCCCTTCTAGACAGGTACATATTTTGTATCCTATTACTTGAACCTGATACATAATTTATACTTACAGTAGAACCTTCAGTAACCCTGCTATCCCTTCTGATTATCACTAAAGGTACTCCCAGGGCTTTACCAGTCATTAAGGCTATTGGAATACCCTTTGTTTCCATAGTTAAAACATAGTCTATATCCTTATCAAAAAATTGTGTAGCTAAAATCTCCCCGATTTTTGCCACCACATTAGGAGAATAAATAATATCAGTCATATATATGAATCCACCTGGAATTAATCTCTCCCATTTTTCTAGCTTATTACAAATATCCTGTAAGAATTCAATAGCCCTTTCTTTATCAATTAGTGGTATATATTTAACTCCCCCCAATGCTCCAGTTATTGTCTGAATAGTTCCTAATTGGAGGTCCTCCAGAATATCCTTAGCAATAACTATATCTTCACTTATGGTTGACTTTGCAGCAGAAAATATTTCACAAAAATAATTCAAGGTAATAACCTTATTAGGTTGATCACTTAAAATTTTAATTAGTGCCCCGATCCGCTCATTTCTTTTTTTCTTTACCTTCCCCATAGAATCACCCCTAAATAACGAATATTTTATCTATTATTGTATATTTTATTCATATATTAATATTTTTGCAATAGCAATATACCTGTAGGCAAAAAAAATCCATCGGTTATCGTCTAACTATAAAAACTTTTATACTAAAAAAATACTTTATGGTATAATAAATGTGTTTTAATATTAGAATTTAAACATAGGGTTATACTTATAATATAATAGCTAATAGAGATTTTCTCAGAAAGGAAGTTTAGTCTATGTCATCTTCTTTAGATTTAGATTTGCCCCTCTATGACCATGTGCATTTTATTGGCATAGGTGGTATTAGTATGAGTGGATTAGCAGAAGTCCTAATTCATAATAAACATAAGGTCAGTGGATCAGATATACAATCTTCTCCAATAACAAAAAAACTTGAAACAGATGGTGGGAAAATATATATAGGTCATAGCAAGGATAATATTGAAGAAACCACTAAATTAGTGGTATATACTGCCGCAGTAAAATCAGATAATGAAGAATTAATAAGAGCGAAGGAATTAAATATTCCCACAGTAGAAAGGGCCCCATTCTTAGGCTATATAATGAAACAATATAAGAAAAGCATAGCAGTAGCAGGTACCCACGGTAAGACCACCACCACCTCTATGATTTCCATAATCTTAGAAGAAGCAAAGGTAGATCCTACTATTTTAGTGGGAGGGGAATTAGATGCTATAGGTGGAAATGTAAAGGTGGGAAATAGTCCTTACTTTGTAACAGAGGCCTGTGAATATGTGGAAAGTTTCCTTCATTTTTCCCCCTACATAGGAATTATTCTAAATGTAGAAGAAGACCATCTAGATTATTTTACCGACATAGAACATATTAAAAAGGCCTTCTATAAATTTGCAAAACTTGTACCGAAGGATGGTTATTTATTAGCAAAGGGAGATAGCCCAAATGTTAACTCTGTCCTAAAGGATTTAGATTGTAATATATCCACCTTTGGTCTTTCTGATGATTGCCATTGGCAGGCTAGAAATATTAGTTATGATGAACTGGGTTTTGGAAACTTTGATGTCCTATATAAGGGTAAGGAATTTGGACATTTCCAACTTTCAGTTCCCGGCTTACACAATGTGGTTAATTCCCTATCAGCAATAGGCTGTGCCCATTACCTATGTATTCCTGTAGATACTATTAAAAATGGTTTACTGGCCTATAAGGGGACCCATAGAAGATTTGAATTAAAGGGAAAAATTCAAGATATAATAGTTATAGATGATTATGCCCACCACCCAACTGAAATAAAGGCAACCTTGGAGGCCTCCAAAAGATATCCCCACAAGAAGATGTGGTGTGTTTTTCAACCCCATACCTATACCCGAACTATTACCCTATTAAAGGAATTTTCCACAGCCTTTGAAATGGCAGATAAGGTAATTATTGCAGATATTTTTGCAGCCCGGGAAAAAGACACCGGCTTAATACATTCTAGAGACCTGACAAGGGCTATAAAAGACACAGGAAAAGATGCCCACTACTTAGGGGATTTTCAATCTATAGTTTCCTTTCTTTTAAAAAATGTGGCACCAGGAGATTTGGTCTTAACCATGGGGGCAGGAAATATAAATCAGGTTGGGAATTTATTTCTATTAGAGCTGGCCAAATAGTATAAAGGATCAGCGGGCGACCACTGGTCGCCCCACCCTTGTTATCAGGATAGATGCTAGAAAATATGACCGAGAGCCAGTGGTATTGACATATGAAAAGTATCAATTCCTTCTTAATAAACTAGCGAAAAATAAATCCTTCTTCTCTCATAAATTTTAGCAGATCAATATAATTAATATTAAATTCTCTACATATGTTAGGAATAGGTATTCTCTTTCTGGTGTTAGCCTTATATATTTCATTGGTTATAATAGTGTAGTTATATGCTAACCCATAGGCACATAACCATGAATCTGCTATTGATGCAAATTCATCTTTAGCTGCCTGCTTAAACATGTCACTATCATTTATACTGTTAATAATTCTAGTATATGCTGCCATCACAGGTTGGTCGGGTATTGTCCTAATAATAAATCTTGATTTGTTTTCAGAATACCAATTAGTCAATTGATCTTCACCGGCCATAATCTCATCATTAACCTTTTCTATAATAACAACCCTGTCTGAGGCCTTATCTAGTAATTGATCCCAAAAACCTGGTGCAATATCAAAAGGATATAATCTTCTATGTGCATCAATCAGTATATTTGTATCTAACAAATATTTTTTATCCATAGGACATCACATCCTCTTTTAGAATATCATAGTTTTTTGCCTTTACATTTAGCAAGTTAAAAGCATCTCTATAACTTATATCACCAGATTCTGCACCCTGAATTACAGTCTCAATAAATTTTCTACTATACCTAGATTTATAGGTAACCCAATAATCCCCACCATCGGTATTTTCCTCTTTATGACCTATGTCCTTATTTGTTATATCTCTTATCTCTTCAACAAAAGATTTGTTTACTAAATTTAAATCTTTCAATCTAATTCCTAAAGCTAACCTGCTGACATTAAATAATTTGCTAACTTTATCTATTTGGTTTATGCTTATATCTTCTTTATTCCATATTTCATTAATATGGGACCTGGGAATAAGGAATTCTATAGTAATCTTATTAACTTGGGATTCTATTACTTTCTTTTCCTCATAATCTATATTTTCTAATACATCATCCTCTTTAAATAATAAATGTATAAATTCATGAACTAAGGTGAAAATTCTTCCAGAAAAACTATCCCTACCATTTACAAATATTAGCGGTGCATAGTCATCATATAACATAAAGCCCCTGAACTCATTTATGTCTAGCTTCCTATGGGTATTAGAAACAACTACCCCATTTTGCATTACAATAATACCTTTATTCTCCAACTTTTCTCTTAAAAAGTTAAATGCCTTTCTATTATCCTTAAAATCCCTATACCAATATCCCTTCAAATCTAAAAATTCCTTAGCTTCCTTTATAAGATCATCCATTTTCAAATCTTTATAACTTTTTACAATGATTTTATCCCAACCATTATCCTTTCTATATTCGCTTATCCAATCTTGTTTTCTACTCATTTCATATATGGTATCCTTTAAGTTCTTACTAATATTTGGTTTTTTATTCCCAATAGTCCTAAAATCACTTTCAATTATATTAGTCCTAGGAGGCTTATCTAAAAACATATATCCCAAAGGAACCTTTAAGAGGTTTGCCAAGTTTTCCAATTGTCTAAAGGTAGGAAGGGAATCTTGATTAATCCATTCTTCTATTTTATTGAACTTTTCTTTAACTTCTTCTAGACTTTTTTGAGATTCCTCGATTGCCCACAAAAGAACTTCTTTTGCAATCTTAACTCTATTTGTATTAGCCATATAATATCCCTCCTCTCCTTAATTGTATTATATCATTTACACAATCAACCTTCCATTCACCCTGTCTATAATGGACACCTGTCCCCTTTGTCACATCCATCCTATCTATAAATAGATTCACCACAATACCGCCCCTATGTGTTTGTACCACTTCACTACCTTTTATATATTCTCCAAAACTAGGTCAATATCCTTTTCTAATTCCTGAGTTTATCCTACTACTACCAACCCCTTTGCCCTTATCTAGGCTTAACCTGTTTTAATAACCGGATCCCCTTTCAGAATATTTAAACATTATAGATTATTTCCCTGTTTTAAGGGTAAAATTTATTTAACTAATTGAAAGGAGGATTCTTATTTGAGTGATTATAATTCAATTGGCTTATCTATTACCCGACTAGATGCTAAGGAAAAGACTAGCGGGAGGCAGGTCTATATTAATGACCATAACCCACCGGGTCTTTTGCATGCTGCCCTAAAGACCAGCACCCATAGTCATGCCCTGATTAAATCTATAGATATTT
>CAYMVC010000064.1:0-5785 GCA_964393755.1 uncultured Eubacteriaceae bacterium
GGAAATAGGGTTTGATCATGAAAAATATTTAGAGGAACAATCAAAATATATTTTAGAAAGGGTAAATAATTACGATAAGCTTTACCTAGAATTTGGTGGCAAGCTTTTGTTTGATTTACATGCAAAAAGGGTCCTTCCCGGTTTTGATGAAAATGCAAAAATCAAGGTCCTACAAAAAATGAAGGAAAAGTTGGAAGTAATAATCTGTTTATATGCTGGGGATATTGAACGTAATAAAATAAGGGGAGATTTTGGTATTACTTATGATATGGACACCTTAAGGATGATTGATGATTTAAGGTCCTATGACTTAGATGTTAATAGTGTGGTAATAACAAGATATGATAGTCAACCTACGGTAAACATATTTATAAATAAACTGGAAAGACGAGGTATTAAGGTATATAAGCATAGGGCTACAAAGGGCTATCCCACTGACATTGATACCATTGTCAGCGATAATGGCTATGGTAAAAACCCCTATATTGAGACCAGCAAGCCGATTGTAGTAGTTACAGCCCCAGGTCCAGCCAGTGGTAAACTTGCAACCTGTTTGAGTCAACTTTATCATGAGTATAAGAATGGTAGAATAGCCGGTTATTCAAAATTTGAAACCTTTCCCGTATGGAATATACCCTTGAAACATCCTTTGAATATTGCCTATGAAGCTGCCACAGTAGATTTAAAGGATGTAAATGTTATAGATTACTTTCATATGGAAGCCTATGGTGAAATAACAGTTAACTATAATAGGGACATGGAATCCTTTCCCTTACTGAAAAGGATAATAGAAAAGATTACCAATAAGGAATCTATGTTTAAATCTCCAACAGATATGGGGGTAAATAGGGTATCTTGCGGTATTATAAATGATGAAGTAATAATAAAGGCATCCAAGCAGGAAATAATAAGGAGATATTTTAAAACAGAGTGCGATTATAAAAAGGGTTATGTAGACCAGGAAACTCTAGAAAGAATGATGATTATAATGGAAGAACTGGAATTAAAGCAAGAAGACAGAAAAATAGTTATTCCAGCCAGGGAAAGGGCGGCAAGGTTAAAGGAAAGTTCCACTAACAAAAATGAAATATGTTCTGCAGTGGCAATTGAACTTAAGGATGGCACAGTACAAACTGGCAAGGCATCCGATGTAATGGATGCTTCAGCAGCGGCTATTTTAAATTCAATAAAGTATTTAGCGAATATTTCAGATGATATCCATCTTATTTCCCCAGTCATACTTGAACCAATAAGGGCATTAAAGTATCGAACACTAGGGAGTAATCATCCTGCATTGGATTGTGAAGAAATACTAATAGCCTTAAGTATATGTGCTGCAACAAACCCAACAGCCCAGGTGGCATTAAATAAATTAACTGGACTGGAAGGATGTCAAGCTCATTCCACAACCATTTTAAGAAGAAATGATGAACAGATATTTAGAAAACTGGGAATAGATATTACAAGTGATCCCCAATATTCCTCAGGAAACCTATACTATAACTCTTAAACTCTTAAAATAATAAAGGTCTAAAATGGTTAAGTTATTTTAGACCTATATTTCTAATTCAATATTATATTATAATAGTCATTATCAAGAATTTTACTAGAGTAATAAAATTTGGCATTTACCACATTGGATATTTTCCTTATATAATTATCGTTATCCTCAATTCCACTATCACTGGGTATAAATTTCCCAGTTTGGGAATTATACCTTCCCTTATCAGTTATAAAACTCCTATTTAAAAATATCACCAATGGTTCTGAATCAGAAAAAATATCTCTGCCCATTAACAACCTAGAATCATATTCAAGACCCAGTAAATTAGATAGGGTGGGTATAATATCTAGGCTGGAACAGGGTATATCTATTTCTTCACCCTCCATGCCCTGGCTATATAAAATAAATGTACTTTTATACAACTCGAAATTTTTTTCCACTTCATGGCCTGCTAAATCATCTATTTCATTTTTTTCAAGTCCATAGGGATAATGATCTCCACTAATAGCTATTAGGGTTTTATCTGCTATACCGGCTTCCTCAAGCTTTTCTAGTAAATGTTCCATAGCCCTATCAAATTCTACCTGGCTTGCTATATATGCCTTGCCAGCATCGGTATAAGGAAGGTCCTTTACAAGAGCCCTGTTTTTCTTAGCCATACTATTACCTATAAAACTATATTGAAGGTGACCACTTACAGTCATATAATAAGTATGGAAGGGCTGATCATCAATATATTCGGCTATAGTTTTTTCTAACATTTCCAAATCAGAGGCAGGCCACACCTTTTTAACCTTTAAACCATTTCCTACCCCCTTATATTCATAACCCATATTGGGGTGGGAAATATTTCTTTTATAATAGGTATAGGTATGATTATGATATGCCCTAGAAGTGTATCCAAGTTTATTTAATTGATTACCCATAGCAAAGGGCATATAATTATTACCAGATTCAAAAAAGCTCCACACACCACTTTTTGGAATAAGACCTGTGTTTGCAACATATTCACCATCTGAAGTACTTATTTCCCAAATAGGATTATAAAAATTAGTAAACTTATAACCTTCCTCCACCATTTTATATAGGGTAGGGCTGGCTTCTTTGTGGACTGCATAGGGAGAAAATCCCTCAGCCGTAATTAAAATCAGGTTATAACCCTTATATTTTCCAGTATAATCATTTTTTGGCGTAGGGTTGACATTTTTAAAGTATTTATGCATTTCTAATAACTCCTGATTTTCTTCATTAGAAATTAGCTTTTCAAAATCAAGATCCATAACATTATATTCAAGTATTTCCTCTTCCTCTTCTTCATAGGTTGGGATAGAGGAGTTTTCAGGAACTGAAGGTGTAGCCCCTAGCGAAGGGGACCAGCCAAAGGCAAGACGTTGTATATCCAACCTCATAGTAGTCATCAGCCCTAATTTTTTTATGGAAAGTTGGGGGTAATTAGTATTATAATATAAGTCATAAGTTGAGTTAGGATTTTTGCCTCCCAAATTAATTAGACCAATAGCTAACAAGTGAAAGGCAACAATAAGTAATACAAGGTAAAGTCTTCCCTTATTATTGATACCTTTAAAATCTATAAACTTTTTACCTAAAAAAAGAAGAATAATGGCAGGCATAAAAAGCAGTATAATCCAAGGAAGGTTATTTAAAATTCCTAATATGATTTCCCGCCAAAATTCAGTAACTTGGGATGCGTTTTTAGCAGAATACATGGTATAAAATACTTTAAAAATCCTATTATAAACAAGTTGGGAAGAAAAAATAAACCCTGTTATAACTAATAGGGAAATAGATATAGTTTTATTGACATTTTGTTTGGCAAAACTTGAAAAGAGATTAAAAACTAACCCTAAAAGGGTAGAAAAAATAAATAATAAAATAATACTAACAAATGAAAAATTAAGAAATATGGAAAGGTTTAAAATAATCTCCATATAAAATAATGACAGGGTGATGAAAAAAGCCAGTTTAAGATTAGGATACTTTTTAATCATAAACATTGGTACCCCCTTTCCTGTTTTTATTGTAATATATTTTGACCTATTATTCTATGAAATAATTTGCCATTTGAAAATATTTTAGACTCTAGTAAACCTATTTAAACTAATTTAGAAGAGGTGAAAAAATGACAAAAACAGCAAATGGATGTGATTCAATATATCTAACAGGCGATAGGAAACCCCTTAGGGAAATAGAGAGGAATATAATAAAAAAATATAGGAAGGATATATGGTCTAAATTTACTAAAGGCTTAAAGGAATATAAGTTAGTTCAAGAAGGGGATAGAATAGCTGTTGGCATTTCAGGTGGAAAGGACAGCCTATTAATGGCAAAACTCTTTCAAGAATTAAAAGCCCATAGTAAAAAGGTCAGTTTTGAATTGGAATTTATTGTGGCAGATCCTGGTTATCACCAAGATATAAAGA
This sequence comes from uncultured Eubacteriaceae bacterium, assembly GCA_964393755.1. Taxonomy (GTDB): domain Bacteria; phylum Bacillota; class Clostridia; order Eubacteriales; family Garciellaceae; genus DUPX01. The sequence continues at coordinate 3,946 of CAYMVC010000064.1, forward strand.
AATTATTAATAGATAATTGTAAATATCTAAATATCCCCATAAAGATTTTTGATTCGGGTATTTTTAATATAGTAGATGACATAGCCGGAGTTTATCCTTGTTTTATGTGTGCAAAAATGAGAAGAGGTGCTTTGTACACAAAGGCAAGGGAATTAGGATGTAATAAGCTGGCCCTAGGACATCACTTTAATGATGTAATTGAAACCACATTATTAAACATACTCTATACAGGAAATATTAAAACAATGCTGCCAAAACTCAAATCGAAAAATTTTGAGGGAATGGAATTAATAAGACCTCTTTATAATATTGAAGAAAAAGACATAGAAAAGTTTATTCGAGATAGTGGCATCCAACCATTAAATTGTGCCTGCATGGTGGCCGCTAAAAAAATAGGAAGCAAGAGAGAAGAAATAAAGGAATTAATCGAACAACTAAATATAAAGGTTAAGGATGCGGATAAACGTATTTTTACTGCAACTAAAAATGTAAATATGGATACAATGCTAGGATGGGAAAAGAATGGGGTGAAATATTCCTATTTAGATTTTTATTAATGTATTTAGAAAATAAAAAAGAAGCTAGCTTTCAATACCAGCTTCTTTTTCCTATTATTGATAAAAAACATGATTACCAATTTTAACTAAATAGCTTTTGTTTTGCACTATCCAAGTTCCTGCCGCCTTAGAAGGGTTAAAGAAATATGTGGAATTACCTACAGGTCTAACACCATTTGCAGCATCTTTTGCAGCTCTGATACTTTCTGCAGACGGTGTATTGTATATTGTTCCATCTGCAACAGGGCTAAATTGGGGAATATTTTTATAGTATTCAAATATTACAGTGTAAATTGTATTAGGAAAATCCTTAGACTTAACCCTATTTAAAACTACATTTCCAACGGCTACTTTACCTTGATAAGGTTCTCCGCCTGCCTCAGCATGTATAATTCTTGCTAACCAATAGATATCATCTGCATTATATGTTGAAGACCCATCACCCCTTGAAGGAGAAGAGCTACCATATAATTTTGATTGGGTTTCTTTACCAGCTAAGCCATCAATTCGAAGCTTATTATCTATTTGAAATTTTATAACTGCATTTTCAGTGATTTTTCCATATATTCCATCTATTTTATAGTTATAATAGCCCCTATTTTGTAATTCCCCTTGAAGTTTTATAACATCGTTACCTCTATTACCAAACTTTAATAACTTATATTCACTGGCAAATACTTCAGTGGTTAGTGCTGTTAATAATAGTAGAATTAATAGTATTGAAACAATTTTTTTCTTATGCATTTTATTTACTCCTTCCCAGCATTCCTCTGATTATAATTTATAGGTTGCTAATTCAATAGGGGGTACCCCTAGACAACCTATTCCTGAGTTGTCGCCTCTTAAGACAAAGCCTATTATATACAAAGTGTAACATTATGTAAACCTAATATTTACAAATACCATAAACTACATAATTTCTGGGCAAAAATTCATAGAGAAACTAAGCAATGTTAATAATTTAACAATATGTCCTTAGAATATGCATTACTTCTTAAAATCGTTTAAAAATATATATACAAATCCTGTTATTTATGGTAAAATCAATAATGTTCATAGCTTAAGGGTTGTTAATTTATAGTCAATCCTGTTAATGGCAAATTAGGCAATTATGTAAAGTTTTCAAAAGAGTTGTATAATAATATTAAATAAGAACTAAAAAATTAATAATTGGAGGGAAATGCATGTATAAAATAGTTAGGAAAAGAATCTTAAATTCTAATGTTAAATCTATGGATATACTTGCTCCTGATATAGCAAAAAAGGCAGAACCAGGGCAATTT
>CAYMVC010000064.1:5795-6543 GCA_964393755.1 uncultured Eubacteriaceae bacterium
AATTTATAATCCTAAGGGTCCGGGAAGATGGAGAAAGAATTCCATTGACTATAGCCGACTATGATAGAGAAAAGGGTACTGTAACCATCACTTTTCAAGAGGTAGGTAAAACAACAAAATTACTCGGTAACTTGGAGGAAGGAGATAACCTTCTTGATTTTGTTGGTCCCCTGGGAGTTCCATCTGAAATAGAGGGTTACAAGAAGGTGGCGGTAATAGGAGGGGGCTTAGGAGCAGCAATAGCTTATCCCCAGGCAAAAAAGATATATAATCTTGGGGGAGAGGTTCATACAATTACTGGATTTAGAAATAAGGACATTATTATATTAGAAGAGGAAATGAAAGCCGTAAGTGACAAAAGTATTGTGGCCACTGATGATGGTTCCAATGGTAATAAGGGTTTTGTAACAGATATGTTAAAAAAACTTATTGATGAAGGGAATAAGTATGACTTGGTTATTGCCATAGGTCCACTTATAATGATGAAAGTGGTTTGTGATTTGACACGGGAATATGGAATAAAAACTATAGTTAGTATGAACCCGATAATGATTGATGGAACTGGTATGTGTGGGGGCTGTAGGGTAACTGTAGATGGAGAAGTTAAGTTTGCCTGTGTAGACGGTCCAGATTTTGATGGTCATTTAATAGACTTTGATGAAGCTATGAGAAGACAAGGAATGTATAAAAAAGAAGAGCACGAATGTAGAATTGGTCTTGGAGGTAATTAAAATGGCAAATATGTCAC
>CAYMVC010000064.1:6553-7821 GCA_964393755.1 uncultured Eubacteriaceae bacterium
CAAGGGCTGCAGAAGAGAGAAATAAGGATTTTCAAGAGGTAGTCTTAGGCTATACTGAGGAAGAGGCCATGGAGGAGGCAACCAGGTGTATCCAATGTAAACATAAACCCTGTATAAAGGGTTGTCCAGTTCATGTCAAGATACCAGAATTTATAAAGCTAGTTGCAGAGGGAGACTTTGAGGGAGCCTATCAGAAGATTAGGGAGACAAATTCCCTGCCTGCAGTCTGTGGTAGGGTATGCCCCCAAGAAACCCAATGTGAAGAGATCTGTGTCAGGGGAATCAAGGGAGAACCTGTTGCAATAGGCAGACTTGAGAGATTTGTTGCTGATTGGCATATGAAAAACATTGAAGATGAAAAAGTAGACATTCAATCTAATAATAAAAAGGTAGCAATAATAGGTTCCGGTCCTGCTGGATTAAGCTGTGCAGGAGACTTGGCTAAGCTAGGCTACCAAGTTACCATATTTGAGGCTTTCCATGTGGCAGGCGGTGTTTTAATGTATGGTATTCCTGAATTTAGATTACCTAAGGCCATTGTACAAAAAGAAATAGATAGTCTAAGGGAAATGGGAGTAAAAATAGATACTAATATGGTAATAGGTAGAATATTTTCTATTGACGAATTAAAGGATAAGGGCTATGAAGCAGTTTTTGTAGGCACTGGTGCTGGACTACCTAGTTTTATGGGGATACCCGGAGAAAACTATAATGGGGTATATACAGCTAATGAATTTTTAACAAGGGTTAACCTAATGAAGGCCTATAAGTTCCCAGAATCTGATACCCCTGTCCATGTAGGCAAAAAGGTTGCTGTCTTTGGCGGAGGAAATGTTGCCATGGATGCCGCTCGTAGTGCAAAGAGGTTGGGGGCAGAGGAGGTATACATTGTCTATAGACGTTCAGAAGAAGAAATGCCTGCTAGGGTAGAAGAGGTTCATCACGCAAAAGAAGAAGGCATAATCCTCAAGCTTCTTACAAACCCAACAAGGATTTTGGGGACAGAAGATGGCTGGGTAAAGGCAATAGAATGTATAGATATGGAATTAGGGGAGCCAGATTCTTCTGGTAGAAGGAGACCAATACCAATAGAGGGTTCTGAAAAAGAGATAGAGGTAGAAACTGTGATAGTAGCTATAGGACAATCACCAAACCCCCTAATAAAATCAACTACTAAGGGCTTGGATACCCATAGTTGGGGTGGAATTATCACAGATGAAAATACTGGTGCTACAAGCATTCCAGGAGTTTATGCAGGTGGAGATGCA
>CAYMVC010000065.1:0-7749 GCA_964393755.1 uncultured Eubacteriaceae bacterium
TATGAATCCTAATGCTACCACCCCCTAATTCCACTCCATTAACTACTAAATCATAAGCTTTTGCTCTGACTTTATCAGGATAGTCTCCCAGTATGGATATATCCTCATCTATCGGTGAGGTAAAAGGATGGTGCATTGCAGTATATCTTTTCTCTTCCTCATCAAACTCTAATAAAGGAAATTCATTTACCCATAAAAACTTAAATTCATCATTATTAGTTAATTGTAATTTCCTAGATAGTTCTAATCTTAATTGTCCCAAAGCATCGTATACAATTTGGCTTTTATCTGCAACTATTAATATAAGGTCACCGGCTTGTCCGTCCACTACTTCTATAATATCATCCATTTCTTTTTCCTTTAAAAATTTCGAAATAGGAGATTTAACAGAATCTTCTTTAATATTAATCCAAGCTAACCCCTTAGCATTATAAAGTTTAACAAATTCACCTAGAGCATCAATTTCCCTTCTACTAAACTTTTCCCCGCAACCTTTTGCATTTATAGCCCTCACACTGCCTCCACTATTAATAGCATTTGAAAAGACTTTAAATTCACTATTTGCAACAACCTTACTTAAGTCCTTTAGCTCTAGACCAAAACGAATATCTGGCTTATCAGACCCAAACCTTTCCATTGCTTCCTTATATGTCATTCGTTTTATGGGTCTAGAAATATCATATCCTTTTATCTTTCTAAAAATCTCTACAATCATTCCCTCATTTATATTCATAACATCTTCTTGGTTTACAAAAGACAATTCTATATCTACTTGGGTAAATTCCGGCTGTCTGTCAGCACGTAAGTCCTCATCTCTAAAACACTTTACTATTTGATAATACCTATCCATTCCAGATACCATAAGAATTTGCTTAAATAATTGGGGAGATTGGGGTAAGGCAAAAAAGTTGCCTTTTTGCACCCTGCTTGGGACCATGAAATCTCTGGCACCCTCAGGGGTTGGTTTTGTCAAAATTGGGGTTTCAATTTCCACAAAACCCCTTTGATCTAGGTAGTCCCGTATAAGCTTGGTGACCTTATGGCGAACCATAAGTATATTTTGCATTCTTGGTTTTCTTAAATCTAAGTATCTATATTTTAAACGAATACTTTCAGCTAATATATCATCATCCTCAATATATATAGGAGGAGTCTTTGAAGTATTTAATATTTCTAGATATCCAGCCTTTATTTCTATATCTCCTGTAGGAATGCTATCATTACTTTGTCCCTTTTCCCTATAGGTGACATTACCTTTTATAGTTAATACAAATTCATTTCTTATGTTATGGGCTAAATTAAAGGCTTCTTCGTTAATGTCCTTATCAAAAACGACCTGAATAATCCCACTTCGGTCTCGTAAATTAACAAATATTAAACCACCTAGATCCCTTCGTCTTTGTACCCAGCCAGATAATTTTACAGTTTCCCCAACATCCTTTATTCTTAATGTACCACATGTATGGGATCGTTTTGTAGTTTCCATTTCCTTATACATCTTCCTATTCTCCCTTTCTCAAAATATCAACCATAGTTTCTTCAATAGAGGAAATACTTACACTTTTTTGTTCCCCCGTCTCCATTTCTTTAAGAATGGCTGTATCCTTCATGATTTCCTCTTCACCTAAAATTAAAACATAATCTGCACCAATTTTATTTGCATATTTTAATTGAGATTTTAAGCTCCTATCCATATAATCTTTTTCTACCTTTATATCAAGTTTCCTCAATCTATATATGATTTCAAAAGCCTTTTCATCTGCATCTTTTCCTAAATTGGCAATATACAAATCAAAATTCCTAGGACGTTTTATTTCTATTCCCTGGTTTTCAACAGATAATAATAACCGTTCTATTCCCATACCAAATCCTATACCTGGACTTGGAGGTCCTCCAACTTCTTCTATAAGTCCATCATATCTTCCACCACCACATATGGTTCCCTGAGCACCAATTTCATTGGAGATAATTTCAAAAGCGGTTTTAGTGTAATAGTCCAGTCCTCTAACAATGCCTGGGTCAACAACAAAATCTATGCCCAACATATTTAGGTATTTTTGAAGTAAACTAAAGTGTTCTGAACAATCCTGGCAAAGGTGATCAATAATTAAAGGTGGATTTTTTAATTCATTTTGACAGGATTCTACCTTACAATCTAGTATACGCATAGGGTTTTTCCCATATCTTTCATTACAGGTCCCACATAAGTTTGGTAACTTAGCTGATAGATATTCCTTTAATACTTCATTATATTTCTCCCTACAGCAAGGGCAACCCACACTATTAATATGAAGACTTAAATTCCTTAACCCTAATCTATCATAAAGGGCTAAGGCTACACTAATTACTTCAGCATCTACAGAAGGATGTTGGCTACCAAAAACTTCAATTCCAAACTGATGATGGATTCTTAAACGCCCCGCCTGAGGACGTTCATACCGAAAAGCGGGAGTAATATAATATAATTTAACAGGGAGAGAATTAGCATAAAGCTTATTTTCAATATATGCCCTCACCACAGGGGACGTACCCTCTGGTTTCAAGGTGATATTACGACCTCCCTTATCTTGAAAAGAGTACATTTCTTTTTGGACTATATCTGTTGTATCCCCAACTCCCCTTTCAAATAATTCAGTATGTTCAAATTCAGGGGTGCGAATTTCCTTGTATCCAAAAGAATCACATAACTTCCTAATCATATCCTCAATAAAATGCCACTTATATATCTCAGATGGAATAATATCCCTAGTTCCTCGTGGTGCTTTTGTTAACATTTTTAAACCTCCTAGTTTTAAATAATTAAAACTCTCGTCATTGGCATAGTTATGGAAGAAGGCGAGAGTAGTATAATATCATTGATTTATTTTGATTAATCTACACTATAAAGGCTATCTAATAAAATAAGTTTTTGATCAATCATTTCCTTTATCCTTTTATTGTATAATCCCACATCTTTAACATTGGGAAACCTTTCAATCCTATCTTCTTGGGGAAAAAAGACCTTTGTTACTGAACCGGCACCCAATCCTATTATTGTTTGCTTCTCCGACATCATTAAAATGTTGTATACACTTTTATAACCCTCTTTACAGTATCCTACATTCTCAAGATTACCTAGCATATATTTTTGCCTATAAAGATAATAGGGAAAATATCCATTATCAGAAGCAAAGTTTTTGCTTATTTCCTGCATTTCTGTTATATTTTTTTCCCAGTCAAAAGGTATATCATCTGTATTTTCATAAAGTTTAGATCCCCTTTTTAAGGACATAATATGGATTGTTAGATTCTCAGGTTGGAGATACTTAATATGATTCAATGTATTTATAAGGGTTTTGCAGTTCTCTCCAGGCAAGCCTAGAATAAGGTCCATATTTATAAAATTAAATCCCATTTCTCGAGCAAGATAAAACGATTTAATAATATCTGCAGGAGAATGATTTCTACCAATTTTATTTAAAGTATTTTCATTCATAGTTTGGGGATTAATGCTTATCCTACTTATTCCATATTGTAAAGCTATTTTTAATTTTTCTCTATCTATAGTATCAGGTCTTCCAGCTTCTAATGTATACTCTTTAACATCTTTTAAATTAAGTTCTTGTCCTATAGTATATAATAAAGATTTTAATTCTCCTGTATTCAAAATCGTTGGAGTACCTCCGCCTATATAAATAGCTTTTACATGTAAATTATGGTCTTTTATATAATTGGCTATTCTTTTAATTTCAAACTTAAGTGTATCCATATATTTTTCTAAAATACTCCTATCCTTGGTCAAGACAAAGGATAGAAAAGAACAATAAATACATCTGGAAGGACAAAATGGTATACCAATATATAGACTTATGGTTTTTTTACATATTGGGTATATAATATCCCTTTCGTTTTCTGCCACATTCATTAATAAATCTGCCTTATCCTTAGATAATAAATAATTGTTTTTTAAAAGATTAAGAATTTCATCTTTAGAAAAACCTTGGTCTATTAATTTATGAACTATTTTACCAGGTCTTATACCGGTTAAAACTCCCCAGGGCAATATGTGGTCAAATCCATCCTTCATAGCATGATATAGGGTCATTTTTATTTTTTGTAGTGTTATTTTTTTATTTTGTAAGAAATAATTATTAGTTAAGCGAATTTCACTCTTTGCTATTTCCTTCCCATTCATTTCTATCTTGGTATAAACTATATTACCATCATTTCTCTTTTCTAAAACAATCCTTATTAGATAAACATTTTTTAAATCCTGCTTGTCATCCTTATCTAAAAACACAATATTTCCTTTGTGGAAATATTGTAAAATCATTTCCTTTAATTCATATATGAAATTATGACCTATAATTTTTACATAAATCATTAATTCACCTTCAGCTAGCTAAACATTCTTATTTATAGAAAAAAGGGGTTTGAGGTCTTTTCTTTAAATATTGTTGAAGAAGGTCCATGACCTGGATAAACCTTTGTATCATCAGGAAGTGTAAATAACTTATTTTTAATGGAAGACAATATTTCCTCCATATCCCCCTTATAAAAATCTGTCCTGCCAATAGAACCTGCAAATAATGTATCTCCAGTAAATAATATATTATCAATAAAAATGCTTATACCTCCGGGAGAATGACCAGGAGTATGAATTATTTTAAGTTCCAAATTTCCAATAGTCAGAAGGTCTCCATCTTTTAAATCCATATCATAGGAATCAATTGTGATTAATCTCCTATTGTTTTTTTTAGACCTTTTTTCATCCTCCAACATTTCTTTATCTAAACTATGAATAGCCACTAGTGCATTAGTTTTATTTCTAATTTCATTAACTGCTCCTATATGATCAAAGTGACCGTGGGTTAATATTATATATTTAATCTTTAAACCAGACTTTTCAATCTTGGATATAAGTTTTTCCTCATCCCCACCTGGATCTATGATAACACCCTCTTTAGTCTCTTCACATCCTAAAATATAGCAATTTGCTGCTAACAATCCTACTGGGATTATTTCTAAAATCATTATCCTCGCCTCCAATATAATTAAAACTGTTTTTCGCTGTCTAATAATATAGTTACAGGCCCATCATTTTCAATATTTATTTTCATATGAGCCTGAAATTCTCCTTCTTGGGTGGTAATGCCTAATTTTTTGGATTCATTAATAAATATTTCATAAAAATCTTTAGCTTTTTCCGGGTGAGCGGCATTTATAAAACTTGGTCTCCTCCCTTTTTTGCAATCTCCATATAGAGTAAACTGGGAGACAACTAATAACTCACCTTTTACATCCTTTAGGGATAAATTCATTTTCCCTTGCCCATCTTCAAATATCCGGAGATTTACAACCTTGTCCACTAAATAAAAAACATCATTTTCATTATCACTATCTTTAACACCTAGAAAAACTAGTAAACCCCTATTAATTTTACTAATTACCCTCTTATTAACCTCTACACTAGCGAAATTAACCCTTTGAATTACAGCTCTCAAATATATTCACCTCTTTTATACACGATGGGTTGAAATAACACCCTTTATCTTATTAAAACCCTTTAAAAGTTTTTCCAATTCTACTGCTCCCCTAACCTCCGTAGTTAAATTTATATAGGCAGTACCATTTTTGGTAGTTCTAGCATTCATAGCGGTTATAGGGATCTTAGCTTCTGCAAGTACATTTGAAACATTGGAAAGCAATCCTTGCTGGTCCTTTGCCTTAATTTGTATCTCTGCTTGGTAGTTAGCTTTAGCATCACTTTCCCATGACACATCTACAATTCTTTCTGTGCCCTCTAAATTGCCTATATTTGTACAATCTGCCCTGTGAATAGATACTCCCCTTCCCCTAGTTATATAACCTATAATTTCATCACCTGGTACAGGGTTACAACATTTTGCGAAACGAACAGCCATATCCTTAAAACCAGAAACCTTAACTCCGTTTAAGGTGGCCATTCTTTCCCTTGAACTTTTTTTATATTGTTTTAATTCAAAATCATCTTTATTTTCAGGTTTTTCATGTAGCTTATTATATTCTTCTTTTAATGGCAACAATACCTGGTTAATAGTCAAACCACCATATCCTACAGTGGCATATATATCATCTAAGGAATTATAATTAAACTTCTTTAAAACCTTTTCCACCCATTCAGTTTTAAATAATTTAGTAAATTGATATCCCTGTTTTCTAACTTCCTTTTCTAAGATTTCTTTCCCTTTTTGAATATTTTCTTCCCTTTTTTCCTTTTTAAACCACTGGCGGATTTTATTCCTAGCTTGGGAACTTTTTACAATATTGAGCCAATCCCTGCTTGGTCCATTTGAGCTTGGTGATGTTAAAACATCTACAATATCTCCATTTTTCAATTTATAATCTAAAGGTACAATTTTTCCATTAATTTTAGCACCCACACATTGATTTCCAACAGCACTATGAATATTGTATGCAAAGTCAATAGGGGTAGCACCTGTTGGAAGGTTTATAACATCCCCTTTGGGAGTAAAGACAAATACTTCATCTGTAAATAAATCTATTTTTAGAGTTTCCATAAATTCTCTAGAATCCTTAAGGTCTCCCTGCATTTCCATAAGCTGTCTTAACCATGTTAGTTTACGTTCAAATGCATCTGTTGAACTCTTCCCCGCCTTATACTTCCAATGGGCAGCTATTCCATATTCTGAAGTCTTATGCATATCCCAGGTTCTTATTTGTATTTCAACTGGATCCCCTTTTGGTCCAATAATAGTAGTATGAAGGGATTGATACATGTTTACTTTAGGCATAGCTATATAGTCTTTAAATCTGCCAGGTATAGGTTTCCAAAGAGTATGAACAATACCTAATACTCCATAACAGTCCTTTATATTGTCCACAATAATTCTTACGGCGATTAAATCGAATATTTGTTCAAAATCCTTATTTTTATTTACCATTTTATTGTAAATGCTATAAAAATGTTTAGGCCTTCCCTCAATATCTGTGGTGATATCCATCTCCCTAAACTTTTCATTCAATATTTCAATAACATTTTGTATATATTCTTCTCTTTCTTTTCGTTTTGTAGCAATTTTATTAACTAAAGAGTAATAACCCTCTGAATCTATATATCTAAGAGATAAATCCTCCAATTCCCATTTTATTTTTGAAATTCCTAACCTATGGGCTATGGGAGCGAATATTTCTAATGTTTCTTGGGCCTTTGCCCTTTGTTTATTCGGTGGCATATGCTTCATAGTTCTCATATTATGTAACCTATCTGCCAATTTAATTAAAATAACCCTAATGTCCTTTGCCATTGCTATTAGCATTTTTCTAAGATTTTCTGCTTGTTGCTCTTCCCTTGAAACAAAGTCCAATTTCCCTAATTTTGTAACACCGTCTACTAAAATAGCAACTTCCTCACCTATATTATTTTTAATATCATCAAAGGTATTGGGTGTATCTTCTATTACATCATGCAAAATCCCAGCAGTAATAGTAGCTATATCTAATTGAAGATCAGCTAATATAAAGGCCACAGAAATGGGATGACTAATATAATCTTCACCTGATGCTCTCTTCTGTTCTTTGTGTGCATTTAGGGCAAGACTATATGCCTTATCTATCATAGATAAATCAGCATCCTGATAATATTCTCTTATCTTTTCTTTTAACTTTTCTATCATAAATATCCTGCTCTCTATCATATATAGTTCTCTTAAAAAATGTATTTCCATTATTATATTATATTAATAGGAAAAATTACAGTGTTTTTAAAAT
>CAYMVC010000066.1:0-7598 GCA_964393755.1 uncultured Eubacteriaceae bacterium
ATTATAACCTTTTTTAATATTTTTCTCATTTAACCTATAAGATTCTTTTATTAGCCGTTTTATCCTATTTCTAGTCACACTATTACCGACTTTTTTACTTACAGAAAGACCTAGATTATTATAATCCTTTTCATTAGGTAAATAATATATGACTAATAATCTATTGCCAAAAGATTTTCCCCTCTTATATACTAGTTTAAAATCCTGGTTTTTCTTAAGAGAAAAGGTTTCCTTCATTAGAGTAATCCACCTTCAATATTAAAATAAAAGAGTTATTGTAGAAAAAGGCCTTAAAATTCGGCCTTTATGCTGATAATACTTTTCTTCCTTTTTTTCTTCTACTCTTTAATATACTGCGTCCTGACGCTGTAGCCATTCTTTTTCTAAAACCATGAACTTTTTTTCTTTGTCTATTCTTAGGTTGAAAAGTCCTTTTCATAGTAAGACACCTCCTCCAATCCGGCCCATCTAAGCAAAAAATACCACTATTATATTATTCCTATAAAATTATATCTTTTAGCCCTCTTCATGTCAAGATAGCTAAGTCCTAATATTAATAGTTTCATATGTATTATAACCGAATATATATCTAAAATAAAGCCAATTTACTAATAATAACTTTTCCACAAAAATTATTAACTTATCATTGATAAGCTAATTCTTATTTGATATTATATAAACAGATTGTTAATAACTTTTAGCAAATTATCAATATTGTCCACAGGATATGCACAGGTTGTGGATAATACTGTGAGTAATCTGTGTATAGTTCCTTAACATTCCTTTCAAATGATAAAAACTACTGAATTTACTATAAATTTTATGTGAATACATTTTTGTCCACACTGTTAATAATTTTATTGTATAAATATATTATTTATATCTGTCCACAATTATATCCACAGATTTATAAATCTATTATAAAATATTGCTAGCTTTCTTTATATTAAAATTGTATATAGATGACTACAATTTATTTTTTTCTTTTTTTATAATGGACAAACTATGTTGACTCTAATAAAGGGGGATTGCTATGAACTCTCCACTATATGATATATGGGAAAAGACACTGGAAGTAATAAAATCTGAATTGACAGAAGTAAGCTTTAATACTTGGCTAAAGACAATAGAGCCTATCTCTTACAAGAATAATCAGATTATATTAGGTGTTCCCAACGTATTTACCAGGGGAATTTTAGAAGCTCGATACACAGTATTAATATCCAATGCACTAATAGAAGTCACTGGTGAAGAAACTAAAATAAAGTTTTCCACACCTAATGACGAAATACAGAATAATGCTGATGATAATAATAATAATAAATCTAAGACCGGAAATATATCATCAGCCCACTTGATACCAAAATATACCTTTGAAACCTTTGTAATAGGTAATAGTAACCGATTTGCCCATGCAGCTTCCCTTGCAGTGGCTGAAGCACCGGCAAAGGCATATAATCCATTATTTATATATGGGGGGGTGGGCTTAGGTAAAACCCACCTAATGCATGCAATAGGTCATTTTATTTTAACCCAGAATCCTAAGTTAAAGGTTATGTATGTTTCTTCAGAGAAATTTACCAATGAACTTATAAATTCTATTAGGGATGATAAAAATGTTGAATTCCGAAACCGCTATAGAAATATTGATGTACTTTTAGTTGACGATATCCAATTTATTGCAGGAAAGGAAAGAACCCAGGAAGAATTTTTCCATACCTTTAACGCCCTCCATGAATCAAGTAAACAAATTATAATATCCAGTGATAGACCACCTAAGGAAATACCTACACTAGAGGATAGATTAAGATCTAGATTTGAATGGGGACTAATAGCAGATATACAGCCACCAGATTTGGAAACTCGAATAGCAATTTTGAGAAAAAAGGCAGATTTAGAAAATCTTGAAGTACCAAATGAAGTAATGCATTTTATAGCTACTAAAATCCAATCTAATATTAGAGAATTAGAGGGTGCACTTATTAAGATAGTGGCTTATTCTTCCCTTATTGGTCAACAGGAGATATCAATAGACTTGGCAAATGAGGCTCTAAAGGATCTTATTTCATCTGCCCTTCCTAAAAAGGTAACTATTAAGGATATAAAAGAGGTGGTGGGAAGCTATTACAATATCAGAATAGAAGAATTTAATTCTAAAAAAAGAACAAAGGCAATTGCCTTTCCCAGACAGGTAGCCATGTACATATCTAGGGAACTTACTGACCTTTCCCTTCCAAAGGTGGGAGAAGAATTTGGCGGTAGGGACCATTCTACAGTTATTCATGCAGTTGATAAGATCACTGAAGGTATAAAAGAAGATATAAACTTAAAAAATACTGTCGATAATTTAGTAAAAGAAATAGAAGGCAATTAAGACTTATTTTGTTGATAATTATATGGATAAAATGTGTACAAGATTAAATTCGATTTTTCTAGTTAATAGTGTGGATAGACCGTGGATTATTACTAACAATATATACACACCTGTCCCTTACCCTAATCAAAAGGATTAGGAACTTATCAACAAATTTCCATAGCCTACTACTATTACTACTAATAATATATTATTATACTTATTCTTATTAAAAAGGAGGTTATCCACAAATGAATTTTATTTGTTCCAGAAAAACCCTATTAAATGGTTTCTCAATAGTGCAAAAAGCAGTTTCCGCTAGAACAACCCTTCCTATACTAGAAGGAATTCTAATTAAGGCTGAGGCTAATACCATAAGACTGATAGCAACTGATTTGGAAATAGGAATTGAAAAATCCATAGAAGGGGAGATTATAGAGGAAGGTTCTATTGTACTTCCAGCAAATTTTATAGTTGAACTTATAAGAAAATTACCAGATGCCCCAGTGGAAATTAAGTCTGACCAGGAACACAAGGCAAAAATATCTTGCCTCAAATCAGAATTTGTGATTCAGGGCCAAGGAAGTGAGGACTTTCCAAATATACCAAAGGTCAATGGTGAAAATGCCATTGAAATTCCCCAGGATTTGTTAAGAAATATGATCAAACAAACTATATTTTCTGTTGCCAGCGATGAAACCCGACCAATTTTAACAGGAGCACTTATGGAAATAGATTCCAATGAACTTAGGTTAATTGCACTGGACGGCTATAGGTTGGCCTTGAGAAAAGGTAAAACAGAAAACCAAGATAATTATGGTATAAGTGAAGTAATTCCAGGAAAAACTCTAAATGAGGTAAGTAAGATTTTAACTAATGATGATGACATGGTGAGAATATCTAGGTTAGATAAACAAATGCTTTTTGAATATGAAAACACCAAGATCACTTCCAGATTATTAGAGGGGGATTTCATTAATTATAATCAAATTCTCCCTGAGGAATATAAAACAAGGATTAGGGTGTCCACTAATGATCTGATAGAGAGCTGTGAAAGAGCTGAACTCCTAGCAAGACAAGGTAAAAATAATTTAATTAAGGTGGAAATATTACAGGATAGGTTAATTATAACATCTAATGCAGAAATTGGAAATGTTCGAGAAGAATTACCTATCGAATTTGAAGGGGAAGAACTAAAAATAGCCTTTAATTCCAGATATCTTTTAGATGCCCTAAAGGTAATTGAAGAGGAAGAGATATATTTAGACTTTACTACCTCTGTAAGCCCCTGTATAATTAGACCTGTAGAAGATGATTATTTCGTCTATTTAATATTACCTGTAAGATTATTGGAAGAATAGGAAGAAAAACCACCTGAAATGGTGGTTTAATTAATTAGGAAATAGTTATCTAAAGAGGTGAAGGGATGGAAAAAATAAAAATATCTACAGAGTTTATTAAACTAGATCAATTGTTAAAATATGGAAGTGTTGCTGAACATGGGGCTATGGCAAAGTTAATGATTAGGGATGGTTTAGTTAAGGTAAATAATGAGATAGTTATCCAAAGGGGTAAGAAGGTAAGGCCAGGTGATATTGTAGAAATATCTGGATATGGTAAAATAGAAGTAGTATGATTAAGAACATATGTTTGTATAGAGGGAGGGAAATTAATGTATATTGAGAATCTTAAATTGTTAAATTATAGAAATTATTCTCAATTAAATTTAAATTTTCATCCTAAAATAAATATTATTACTGGGTCTAATGCTCAGGGAAAAACAAATATAATAGAGGCAATTTATTATTTGGCAATAGGTAAATCCCACCGAACTAATAAGGATAGGGAAGTAATAAATTGGGATAGTGAAAATTCCTATATAAGGGGGACTATAATTACTAATAAGGGTAAAAGAGTTCTGGAGATGGGATTATCCAAAAGCCAAAAGAAAATAATGAAAAACAATGGAATAGTGTTGGAAAGGATTGGGGACTTACTGGGAAAGGTAAATATAGTATTATTTTCTCCCGAGGATTTAAAACTCATAAAGGAAGGTCCTATGGAAAGAAGAAATTTTTTAGATAGAGAGATATCTAATATAAAACCCCAATATTATTATGGAATTTTAAAATACCATAAAATCCTTGCCCAAAGAAATCATCTTTTAAAAAACCTTGGAAATCAACAATCACTGGAGAATACAATTTCTCTTTGGGACCAACAACTAGCAGAAGTGGGAAGTTGGATTATACATAGTCGGATTTATTTTCTAAAAAAGTTAAATGGTTATATTAATAGGATTCACAGGGAAATAACTGATGATAAAGAAGACCTGGTCCTGTTTTATCAATCAAATATTTTAAAGTCCCAGGAGGAAATAAAGGATATAAAAAGATTATTCCAGGAAAAACTGAGAAGTAATAGGGGACTGGATATAAAAAGGGGAGTAACCAGTGTTGGACCCCATAGGGATGATTTGAAGGTAAGTATAAATAAAATAGATTTAAGGGCCTTTGGTTCCCAAGGTCAACAAAGAACAGCTGCCCTATCACTAAAATTATCAATATTAGAATTAATAGATATTGAAATAGGGGAAAGACCTATCTTATTATTGGATGATGTCTTATCAGAATTAGATGAAATGAGGCAGGAAAAACTTATAAAGTCCCTTGAAAATGTTCAGAGCTTTATTACTTGTGCCGATAGGAGTTATTTACAACAATTTAAAGATTATGAAAAGAATGTATTCACCATTGAAAAGGGACAAATAGTCTAATACTTTTAGAAAGTATCAAAAAAGGTTATAATAGATATTGTGGAATAATTAGGATAGATTTATTAATGCAATTCATATCGACTTAAAGAAACAAGGGGGTAAACATGGAAGAACAAAATAATCAAATCTACGGTGCTGAACAAATACAAGTATTAGAAGGATTGGAAGCAGTAAGAAAACGACCTGGAATGTATGTTGGAAGCACAGGACCTAGAGGACTACATCATTTAGTCTATGAAGTTATAGATAATAGTATTGATGAGGCCTTAGCCGGCTTTTGCAAAAATATCTTTGTTACAATAAATCCCGATAATTCAGTGTCTGTTAAAGATGATGGTCGGGGAATTCCCGTTGGTATCCATCCCAAAATTAAAAAGTCTGCAGTGGAAGTGGCATTAACAATGCTCCATGCCGGTGGTAAATTTGGCGGTGGGGGTTATAAGGTATCTGGTGGTCTCCACGGTGTGGGGGTTGCTGTGGTAAATGCCCTATCAGAATCTCTGGAGATCCAAGTAAGTCAGGAAGGACAAATTTACAGTCAAGGCTATGTTAGGGGTAAGCCTTTGGGTAAACTTACACCTATTGGAAAAACTAATAAGACCGGTACTACAATTACCTTTAAACCAGATTCCAAAGTTTTCGAAGATTTAGAATTTGATTTTGATACCTTAGAACATAGAATTAGAGAATTGTCCTTTTTAAATAAGGGAATACGGATTACCCTTAAGGATGAAAGGGAAGGAATGAAAAAGAAAAAACAATTTCACTATAAGGGTGGGATTGTTTCCTATGTGGAATATTTAAATAAAAACAGGGACCCCCTCCATAAAAAGGTTTTTGGATTTGAAGCAGAAAAGGAAGGGACCTTGATTGAAGTAGCCTTCCAATATAATGATAGCTATACAGAAAATGTATTCACCTTTGCAAATAATATAAACACCCAGGAAGGGGGCTTCCATTTAAGCGGCTTTAGGAGTGCCCTTACCAGATGTATAAATGACTATGGTAGAAAATACAATTTCCTCAAAGAAAATGATAACAACCTTTCCGGTGAAGATGTAAGGGAAGGAATTACAGCAATAGTAAGTGTAAAACTAACTGACCCTCAATTTGAAGGGCAAACAAAGACAAAACTAGGAAATACAGAAGTGAGGGGCTTAGTTGACCAGGCAGTAAATGAAAATCTAACTGCCTTCCTAGAGGAAAACCCAGGTGTGGCAAAGGCAATTATGGATAAGGCAATAACTGCGGCCAGGGCCAGACAGGCGGCAAAGAAAGCTCGAGAATTAACTAGGAGGAAAAGTGTATTAGAAAGTACCTCATTACCAGGGAAACTTGCAGATTGCAGTGAGAAGGATCCTAGCCTTTCAGAAATATTTATAGTGGAAGGGGATTCAGCTGGAGGATCAGCAAAACAGGGTAGAGACAGAAATACCATGGCTATTTTACCCCTAAGGGGAAAAATTTTAAATGTAGAAAAAGCACGATTGGACAGAATGTTATCTACCGATATCATCCGGTCACTAATCACTGCCTTAGGAGTAGGTATATCAGATGACTTTGATATAGAAAAGGCAAGGTACCATAAGGTGGTAATTATGACGGATGCTGACGTGGATGGAGCTCATATAAGAACCCTTTTATTAACCTTCTTTTATAGGTATATGAAAGAACTAATAGATGCAGGATTTTTATATATTGCCCAACCCCCCTTATATAAGGTGAAAAGAGGAAGTTTTGAAAAATACGTCTATAGTGATAAAGAACTGGATAAATTATTAGATGAAATAGGTAGAGACGGTAAGACCAATCTACAGCGTTATAAAGGTCTGGGAGAAATGAACCCAGAACAACTATGGGAAACTACAATGAATCCAGCAACTCGTACCTTACTCCAGGTTACCTTAGAAGATGCAATAATGGCAGATGAGATATTTTCCAAGCTGATGGGGGACAAGGTCTTGCCCAGAAGGGAATTTATAGAAGAAAATGCTCGCAAAGTCAAAAACCTAGATATATAAAGGGGGCTAGAAAATGTCAGAAGAGAACAATCATGGAAATATAATACCCATAAATATAGTAGATGAAATGAAAACATCATATATTGATTATGCAATGAGTGTAATTGTATCCCGTGCCTTACCAGATGTGAGGGATGGTTTAAAGCCGGTCCATAGAAGGATTTTATATGCAATGAGTCAACTGGGATTAACTGCAGATAAACCCCATAGAAAATGTGCTAGAATCGTAGGGGACGTATTGGGTAAATATCACCCTCATGGAGATACAGCTGTTTATGCTGCCTTGGTTAGGATGTCCCAGGATTTTTCCACCCGTTACCCCTTGGTAGACGGTCATGGAAACTTTGGTTCAGTAGATGGGGATGGGGCAGCGGCAATGCGTTACACTGAAGCCAAGATGACAAAGATTGCCCAAGAAATGCTAAGGGATATCAATAAGGAAACAGTA
>CAYMVC010000067.1:0-7582 GCA_964393755.1 uncultured Eubacteriaceae bacterium
AACGCCTTTTATAATATTTGGTACAATTGTGGCTGTCATATTTATGATAATAATACCAATTGCTGATTTAAATAAGAATTTTATTTTATTCTTCGTGGCCCTAGGAGTAGTCCTTATTGCCATGGGCAGTTATAGGTCACCTGCAGTTGCATTGATGCCGGATTTAACTCCAAAGGAATTACGTAGTATGGGGAATGCTGTTATCAATCTAATGGGTGCAGTTGGCGGAATTTTTGCTTTGGCAATGATTAGTTTTCTTATTCCTAAAACAGGAAGGCCTAATTATTTTAATGTTTTTTTAGGAGTAGCTTTATTTATGGTTATTTCCGTAATTATATTAGTATTTACTATTAAAGAAAATAAACTCACCAGTGAAATAGGAAAGGAAACTATAGAGGATGAGAAGGGACCTAGCGATGATAGGCACCAAGAAATGCCAAAGGATGTAAGGAGAAGTTTGAATTTCATCCTTGCCTCTATATTTTTATGGTTTACTGCCTATAATGCTGTAACCACTGCCTTTTCCCGATATGCTGTAGAGGTATGGGGATTAAAAGGGGGTAGCTTTGCCAATGCCCTTATGGTGGCAATGGCTGCTGCAATTGTAAGTTTTATTCCAGTAGGTATAATCTCCAGTAAAATAGGTAGAAAGAAGACTATAATTTTTGGGATATGCCTAATTAGTCTATCTTATTTTTTAGGATTCTTATTTATAAATTATTCTCCTATGATAAATATGGTCTTTGCCTTAACAGGTATAGGTTGGGCTTCTATTAATGTAAACTCCTATCCAATGGTGGTGGAAATGAGTCGGAGCTTTGATGTTGGGAAATATACAGGAATATATTATACCTTCTCTATGGCTGCTCAAATATTTACTCCGGTATTTTCAGGGTTTTTAATTGAGCAAATATCCTATAGGATATTATTTCCCTATGCAGTTGTATTTTCACTATTATCCCTTTGTACAATGCTCTTTGTAAAACATGGGGATTCAAAGCCTCCCAGTAAAAAAACTAATTTAGAGCATTTTGATGTGGAAGATTAATAAAGGAAGTGTTTTCAGCCTTGTACATAATAATATTAATAATTGCCATATATATATTTTTAATTTTACCTAGAACCTTTAGTATCAGGGATATGTCTACATATAAGAATTATTATTTTGCCCACAGGGGCTTACATAAGGGAGAGGAAATACCGGAAAACTCCCTAGAGGCCTTTTCCCAGGCAATAGAAAATAAGTATGCTATAGAATTAGATATCCAATTGACAAAGGACAAGGAACCTGTTGTCTTTCATGATTATTCCCTAAAAAGGGTATGTGGACTGGATAAGATGGTCTATGATTTGGACTATAAGGAAATTCAGGATTTAAGGTTATATAATACTGATGAAAAAATTCCCCACCTAAGGGAGGTCTTGGAATTAGTAAATGGTAAGGTTCCCCTCTTAGTAGAACTTAAAATGGATACAAGGGATATCACCCTATGTGGGGTGGTAGCCCCTTATTTAGATGAATACAGGGGGTATTTCTGCATAGAATCTTTTAATCCTCTTGGTTTATGGTGGTTTAGAAAAAACAGGCCTAAGATTATCAGGGGGCAGTTATCCAGTGATTTTGTAAAGGATGGGGAGAAGGGGGATAAGAAGCTATATTTTGTACTAAAGCATCTCCTAACCAACTTCTTATCCAGACCGGATTTTATTGCCTATAATTATCTTTATAGAAGAACTCCTTCTTTTTTACTAATTAAAAATCTATGTAAGACACCAACCTTTGGTTGGACTATAGATTCCAGGGAGGTTTTTGAAGAAGTGAAGAAAGACTTTGACATTTTTATATTTGAGAATTTTAGACCGGAATAGAGAGATAGTGGTTAGTGGTTAGGGTCTTGTAGGGGATGGGCTTTGACCTTCCCGCTGTGGGGACTTTAAAGGGGCAGACTATGTGTCTGCCCAAATGTAGTCAGTATATAATTTGAATATCTATTTAAACAAGGCCAAGAGTCTATCCCAAAATGTTTCTTTTACAGTTTCTACCTTTGGAGACTGATTAGTTTCCGGTATTGAAATTCCTTCAGAGATAATAACAAATTGAACAAATTCTGTATCATTATTACGGGAAGAGGTGAATGATACTGGTGCAAAGTCGGAACCTGTATATTCTTCCATCAATTTGTCAACCTCTACTTGTATCGTATTGGGTAAATCAGAAACACTATCATTTAACTTTTTTGTTCCTCCATAAAGTTCACTTGTTCCTTCGTATAATTCATCGGTACCATCTTTCAAATCAATAATACCACAGTGGAATTTGTTGTATCCACTGGATATCTGCCCCACACCATTGGTATATTCTACTAAACCCATATGGAAGGCATTATAATTATCTGAAAGCTGACCTACTCCTGAGGCCAGTTGCTGAATCTGTTCCAACATATGGTTATTTCCTATTGACTCTTCAATCCCATCTGCCATACTATTTAAAGATATAACCATAGTATTTATGCTCTCTGCCATTGTATCAAGACTGTTTCCAATTGCCCCCATTCCCTTCCTGATGCTTACACCTGTATTGGGATCATTAAAGGTATAGGTCCCTAACACAGTCTGTCCTGCTCTATAAGCATTCAAAAGTTCACCGAGGATTCTTTTATTGTCAGTGGCCTCCATTCCCTCCATAAAGGCGTAGATGGAATAAATGTCTTCCTCTTTGATGGTGGGTATAGCCATAATTGCTGTATCCAAGGAGTTATACATCTTTGTATATCCTCCCTTTAACTGACTTAAGCCTGAACTAAGCTGGCCTAATCCTTGGGACATTTGGCGTAGTCCTTTTGGAAGCTGACTCAAATCATCCAACTCCATATTATCTTCAGTATTAGAGTTATTAAGGGCTGCAGCAAAGTTGGAAAGTGCCCTTTTAATCTCTTCTGAGCCTCCTGTAAGTTTCCCAGAATTAGCATTAAGGTCTAATAATCCTTGGGCAAAGTTAGCAGAACCATTCATTAGCTCACCTACACCGGTGTTCAATTCCCCTACCCCTGTATTCAATTCTCCTATTCCACTATTTAAGTTATTGATGGCATCTGACAATAATGTCATTTCATCAAGAGCTCCACCGGTATCCGGCAATTCAACCGGGGAAGAAAAGGGCATACCGGTAATTTCAATACCTGCCATAGTGAAATTATCTACATCTGCTTTAATACTAATATCAGCATCTTTTCCCGGCATAACAGTATAAGAGAGTATTTGGCTTTTACCTCCGCTGGCGGTGATTGCATTGGGGGCAATAATATTACTGCTTTTATCTGTATCCAAGCTCACACTGATTTGCAGCATATAATTATCATAAAAGGTGGAGTCTACATTGGCATTTGTCCGTGATGACAAATCAATCTTTAAAGCTCCTGATTGACCTGCAATTTCCAAAGGGGATATTAAGCTACCATTTAATCGGTATTCAATATCAAAAATCCAGGGTAGATCAGATGAAGCTGTATTGCCTTGGTAGTAATAATTTCCTTCACCGGCATTAAAACTGACAAGACCATTGGCAATATGAATTGGATTTGTATCTGTGAGATTGTCTACCTTGGTATAATCTCCGTAATCAGTAATCAACCCAGCCTTGGTAACTTCAAAATGGTTTACCACATATATGCCACTCATTGAACCGTCAGAATCTAGACGGCCATATACGATTTCTTTCTTTGAATTGATATTGGCTGTATCCTGGGATTTTATTTCTTTAAGTCCTTTTATGTCTGTCCCAGCGGCTACAGCTGTAGATACAATATTAAAGGATATTATCACTGCAAGGACCAATCCTAATATAGATAATACATATTTTATTTTTTTCAACCTTATCCCTCCAAAATCATTTAATATTTATAATATGGTTATTTATTGGATTCAATATAAAAATTTGCCTTATATGTTGTTTTAGCAATAATCTTATCAAAAACTTTCAACATCCCCGGAAGAAAACACAAGACCATAATAACGGAGAACACAGTACCCCTCCCTAGTAATAGCCCAATATCAGCAACAGCAGCAGTAGATGTAGTTGAAGCTAGTGTAAATCCTGCAATAGACAGAGTAGAGGCTGAAACTAATATGGAGGGAAATGCACTTGCCATAGAGACATCCATTGCCTGTTTTTGTGGCATAGACTTACGATTTTCCATATATGTGGTGGTCAACAAAATAGCATAATCAATGGTAGCACCAAGCTGGACGGTATTTATAACTAAATAACCGAGGAAGTTAATGGGGGTAGCTGTAAAATAGGGTATAGAAAGGTTAATCCAAATTCCTGCTTCAATGGTCAGTATCAAAATAAAGGGAAGACTTCCAGACTTATATGTTAGAAAAAGTACAGCTAGAATGGCCATGACCGCAATCAAAGTAACAATGATATTATCACTTTCCACCACATTTTTCATATCAAATAAATTAGCACTTTGTCCGGTGGAGTAAATGTTTTCCCCATAGTATCTTTTTGCAATTTCCGTTATTTCTTCCACGGTTTGAAAAGCCAAATTCCCTTCGTCAGGTGTTGTTAGATTAACTATAATTCGAGTATAGTTGTCTGAATAAAATTGATTAATAATATCTTCATCTAATATATCTTTAGGAATAGTAGTATCTACTGTATTTGTATAGGAAATCACATTTATTACCTGGGCATGGTCTTTTAGATCCCTACTAAGGGCCTCTTCAGTAGCAATATCACCTGTAGGCACCAAGAGAACCATAGAGGTATTTTCGCCGAATTCTTCTATCACCATCATGCGATTATATCCATTTATAGTGGCCGGATCTGTATTGCCATTTCCATATATAAATTCAGTATGATTTTTACCTAAAAAACTGGGAACAATAGCAATAATTACAAGGAGGACAGCAGGGAGTACCATTTTGGATAAAATACGGTTGACATTCTTAAAGCTAGGCAAAAAAGATCTATGTTCTGTTTTGTCCAGTAGCTTATATACACTTAATACAAGTGCAGGAAGGAAGATAACACAGGATAAAAAGCTAAAAATAATTCCCTTAGCCAAATTAAAGCCTAAATCCATTCCGATTCCGAACTTCATGAATGTAAGGGCAATAAATCCAAATAGTGTTGTGGCAGCACTGGCCATGATGGTGGACATTGATGAGCTTATTGCATGAGCCATGGCACATTCCACATCATCATATTTTTCACGAAATGAAGAAAAACTATGGAGCATAAATATGGCGTAGTCTAGTGACACCGCTAACTGTAAAATAGGGCTTATAGAATTGGTGACAAATGAAATCTCGCCAAAGAAGATGTTAGTTCCCATATTCATAAGGATAGCCACCCCAATGGCCGCTAAAAATAATAATGGTTCCAACCAAGAAGTGGTTGAAATGATCAAGAGCACTATTATAGCAGGTAGAAGTATGATTGCAGCATTCAAAACCTCTTTGTTAGTAGCTTCTTGCATATCTGCAGAGTCTGCTCCTTGGCCTGTAACCCCATTGCCCTCTCCAATAAGGTCTCGTATTTTACTTATGGTTTCCGATTCCATTCCCTCACGAACTGTAACAGAAAATAGGGCATGACCGTTTTTGTAATAGCCTTCCACTAAATTAGAGTCCATTGTTTCAATGGGCTGGCCAATATCCACCATATCATCTAACCATATAACATCCTCCACACCCTCCAGGTTCATAAGCAGGTTTTTGTATTCTAGAGACTGGGTCAATGAGACATCATGGATGACAACACTAGTATTTGGATTATTTCCCGAAAACTCCTCTTCCATAATTTCCAGTGCTTTTGTAGACTGGGCATCTGTAGGCAGATAATCTATCATATTATAATTTACACGAACCATCGGTATCAAGGTCACACTTATAAAGACTAAGATAATAAAAGTAACTAAAATAGGTTTCCGAAATTTGATAATAAAATTTGCAAGTCCATCCATAAAACCCCTCCGTCAGATAATTATTGAATTTTCATACACTTAATATTATAATAGTCATATAGTCTAAAAACAACCACCAGTGTTGATTAAAGTGTTTTATATTCGACAATTTATTTTAATCTGTCTACAAATATTAAAATATTTTATAAAGGGGGAGTCTATATGAAGGAAAAGAAAATTGACCGACGGGTAAAATATACTCTTAATAGTTTAATAGATGCAATGATTGAGTTATTGGAAAAAGAACATATTTCTAAAATATCTGTTGTATCACTTTGCAAAATTGCTGATGTAAATCGTAGTACATTTTATACACATTTTGAAAATCAATATCACTTGCTTAATTACATCACCCAGGAAGCTTTAAATAACATACAAATATATTTACAAGAATTAAATTATCATAATAATGGTGAACTTCCAGTTCAAACCATAAAGGAAATTCTAGACTATGTACAAGAAAATGCTGATGTTTTTAAAGCCTTATTAAGTGATAATTGTGATCCGGATATTCAACGTAAGGTAATGAGAATTACAGAAATTGTTTCACCGGAAGACTACAAAGGTTTTGACAAAAGAACAAAGGATTATTTTATACTATATCAAATCAATGGATGTATAAGTATCCTACACAAATGGTTGCAAGATGATACCCCTGAGACAACAGAGGAAATGAGCCAGTTGATTTTAAAACTTCTTGGTAAGATACCAATAGCTAGAAAATAATAGGATTGGGGCTGACGACTCTGTCAGCCCAATCCTATTGTTGTGCCATCGTTAAACCATCGCTTAACAATTGTTATTTATTCCTAAACTTCATGTGACCATTTTCGCCTCCATGGTGTCCCTTACCCATCATATGTCCAAATCCAAAAGCCATACCTGATTCTCCATTAGCCCTACGACCTGTGCCATTACAAAATTCTTGATGTTTTTCCATTTCTGCTAGGAATTTATCTCCATCTTCCTTTGTTATAGCTCCTTCTTCAATTCTTTCTTTTACCACATCTTTTTTGTAATCGAACATTTCCTTTTTAAATTCTTCCAATTTTCCTTGGTCTTTTGCCAATTCTCCATAGGATTTGTTGGAATCCACCTTTTCCTTTACCACTTCTTCTACAGGTTTTCCAGTTACCTTTGATGCTATATCTGCTGGTGAACTATAATTAGTGGCCGCATAGACTGTTACAGTAGTGATGCTAAGTATCAAGGCCACTATTAAAAGTATTTTTTTGACTTTCATTTTAAATCCTCCTAAATATTATTTAGCATTTAAAACTTGCTATGATATTATAATAAATAAGAATTGTGACATAATTGTGTTTTAATTTTAAAGTATCCTTGAAATTTTCTTAAATAATAACATAGATTTGGCATAAATTAATTATAAGATTTGATTAATAGCTATGGAGGTGGAATTTATGGCTACTATTTTAATAGCTGATGATAATAAACAAATAACCTCAATTTTAGAAGAATATGCAAAAAAACACGACTTTAAAACGAAAATTGCATTAGACGGTCAACAAGCCTTGGAGCTCTTTTATAGTGAACAACCGGATATTATACTATTAGATGTAATGATGCCTAAGGTTGACGGTTTTGAAGTA
>CAYMVC010000068.1:0-6850 GCA_964393755.1 uncultured Eubacteriaceae bacterium
ATTAGCGATGCTTCTAGACTTACCTTGGTAAATGTTCAGTTATTTGATTTAAAGATGGATTTATCTATAGGTTTTATTATAGCCATTTTATTGGCAATAGGTCTGAAGATATTTATGGACAAGTCCCGTTGGGGTTTTGAAATCAAGGCTGTGGGGGCAAACCACAGGGGGGCTAATTATGCTGGTATAAATGTAGGAAGAACAAGGGTCTTAACCATGGTGATTTCAGGTGGATTTGCCGGTTTGGCAGGAGTTACCTACTTTTTAGGCTATTATGCCTCTATCCAGCCTCGGGTATTACCCAGCATGGGCTTTGATGCAATAGCTGTTGCCCTTTTAGGAAACCTCCATTCCTATGGGATTATGGCAGCTTCCTTCTTTATATCTATTATTGATAAGGGGAGTACTTATATGAGTTCTAAAGCAGGGGTAAGGCAGGAAATAGCCTCGGTTATTACCGGTTTAATCCTTCTCTTTAGTGCCTGTAGTGCATATATTCAATACAAAATCAGGAGCAAAAAAGATAGCTTAGAATATAAGGCAAGAAAGGAGATGGAATAATGGAGACTATTATCATTGATGGTTTATCCTTTGGCTTGCCCCTTTTTATCATGGCAATAGGGGGAATATATAGTGAAAGAAGTGGAATTATAAACTTAGCTATAGAAGGTTTACAGGGCTTTGGTGCATTTTTTAGTGCCCTTTCCATAGTCTTAATAGCCCATTTTTTTGATATTCCAATCCAGAAGTTATTCTATCTAGCCTTATTATTGTCAATGGTGGGGGGAATGTTATTTTCCACTCTCCATGGATTATTGTGTATAAAGTTTAAGGCAAACCAGGTTATAAGCGGGGTGGTTATTAATATCCTTTCCATGGCATTGACAGTTTTTCTAACTACCCAAATAAATAGCATTGTATTTGACCAAATGTCAGATAAATTTCGGATAGGAACATCCCATAGGTTCACCATAGAGTTTTTAGCTAGGATTCCTATAATAGGACCAGTCTTTAAAAATATCTATCCCTTTGAAGTGGTGATTCTAATTATTGCGGTCTTTGCAGCCTATGTCTTGAATAGAACTAGGTTTGGTTTACGGCTAAGGGCCTGTGGAGACAATCCCCATTCTGTGGATGCTGCCGGTGTGGAAGTATCTAGGGTTCAATATTTAGCAGTAATGGTTTCTGGAGCCCTATCTGGCTTAGGGGGAATAGCCTTTGCCTATTCCATATCTACAAACTTTTCCCCTGCCATATATATGGGCTATGGTTATCTGGCAATAGCTGCTTTAATCTTTGGTAACTGGAAGGTCTTACCCACCTTTGGGGCCTGTCTCCTATTTGGCTTTGCTCGATCAGGAGGATATTATATTGCCCAATTATTGCAAATGCCCAGCACCTTTTCAGACTTAATAATGACTCTACCCTATATAGTAACCTTGTTATTATTGATATTTTTCTCAAAAACAAATCACCCACCAAGGGCTCTAGGGGAAATATATGATAAAGGGAAGAGGTAATCCCGTGTCTTGGGGACGTATCATTTGACACAAAAACATAAGGAGTTGATTATATGATTTTGACAGAGGAAAGAAAAATTAAAAACTTATGGGCAGGTGAAGAATAATGAAGGAAATTAAGACTATTGAATTTAAGAATGACATACTCTATCTAATAGACCAGAGGAGACTTCCTATTAGCTATGAGATATTTGAATGTAAGGACTATAGGGATGTGGATTTTGCAATAAATGATATGGTGGTAAGGGGAGCTCCTGCCATAGGTGCTACAGCAGCCTATGGGGTAGTCCTGGCTGCCAAAGAATTTTTACATGATGATAGGGAAAGCTTTTTAGCAAATATGGGAAAGGCCTTAGACAGATTAAATATTTCCAGACCAACAGCAGTCAATCTTATGTGGGCAATAGGTCGTATGAGGAACTTAATAGAGGCTAATAAGGAATTACCGGTAGGGGGAATTTATAAGCTAATCAGGGAAGAGGCGGACCTTATCTTTAAAGAGGACCTGGAAACAAATAAGGCTATGGCTAAACATGGTAATGAAATTATAGGGGAAAATGATACTATTTTAACCCATTGTAATACAGGTGCCCTAGCTACAGTAGGATATGGTACTGCCCTTGGGGTGGTCAGGGAAGCCCATTATAGAGGGAAAAACATCTTTGTATATGCAGATGAAACCCGACCAAGACTCCAGGGTGGACGGCTAACAGCCTGGGAATTGATGGTGGAAGAAATACCATCTAAGCTAATAGCTGATAATGTGGCTGCCACCCTTATTAGAGATGGGAAGATAGATGTGATCTTAGTGGGTGCTGACAGGATAGCTTCCAATGGAGATACAGCCAATAAAATAGGAACCTTTATGTTATCAGTAATAGCCAAGGAATATAAGGTCCCCTTCTATGTGGTAGCACCTACCACTACCATAGACTTTGATATGGAATCAGGAAAAGAAATTGAAATAGAAGAAAGGGACCCATCAGAGCTAACCCATATAGAGGGAATTCAGATTGCCCCTGAAGGGATGGATGTATACAATCCCGCCTTTGATGTAACACCTTGGGAAAATATTACTGGAATAATTACAGAAAAGGGCATTGTAAGGGTACCTTATAAGGAGAGTATTATAAGGTTGAGATAAGGCATAAAATAGTTGTAGGGGCGACCTGTGGTCGTCCGATGCAGGGATCTGATAAAGCAATTGTTACAGGTCAGAAGGGGAGGGGTTTTGCCCTCCCGATGTAGGGACAGACGACTCTGTCTGTCCGGTAGGGGAGACCAGTGGTCTCCCCCAGGTCAAGGGTCATGTTGATTGGAGGTAAAACTATGAAGGCTATTATCGGTGGTACAGGTGTCTATAGCACTGGCCACAATACAAGGATAGAAAAGGTAGCCACAAAATATGGACAAGTAGAATTGGATATTGTAAATATAGGTGGGGAAGATATAGTATTTTTAGCAAGGCATGGGAAAGATCATTCTCTACCTCCCCATTTGATAAATTATAGGGTAAATATTATGGCATTAAAGGAAATGGGTGTCCACTATATTTATGCCACTGCAGCCGTAGGTTCCTGTAATGAAAATTATGCACCAGGTGATATAGTGATTATCAATGATTTTCTGGACTTCACAAAAATAAGGCCAGTGACCTTCTTTGAGGGAGGGGAGGAACCGGTAAGGCATGTGGATATGAGTGACCCCTATTGTAAAAATCTAAGGGAGAAGTTTATTGTAAATGCTAAAGACCAGGGTCTTGATATTAAGGGAAATGCTGTTTATGTATGTGTAGAAGGACCAAGGTTTGAATCCGCCGGTGAAATAAAGATGTATAGAAGTTTAGGTGGGGATGTGGTGGGCATGACTAGCATTCCCGAGGTGGTATTGGCTAAGGAATTAGGTATGTGCTACTCCACTATAGCCATTATAACAAATTGGTGTACCGGTATTAAAGGGGAAATCCAACTCCATGATATTCAGGGGGCCATGGATAAAAACCGGGAAAAAATAAGCCAGATATTCTTAAAGGTTTTTGAAAAAGGCTTAGACCAGAAACACTGTTCTTGCAAGAATGCCATTATAGAGCTTTAAAATTTTATATTGAATACCTTCTCTGATTGGTATATAATCTATAAAACAATATTGAGAAGGGGTGCATCATGAATATTTCTATCACTAGAACTAAGAATCCAAAGGTAAAACCGGATGAAAGCAAGTTAGTATTTGGACAAACCTTTACAGATCACATGTTTATCATGGACTATGAAGAGGGAAAGGGTTGGTTTGATCCTAGGGTAGTACCCTATGGACCACTGGAGTTAGATCCTTCAGCAATGGTTCTCCACTATGGACAGGAGACCTTTGAAGGCCTTAAGGCCTATAGGACTAAAGAAGGTCATATTCAATTATTTAGGGTGGAGGAAAATGCTAAGAGGTTAAATAAATCTGATGAGCAGGTTTGTATTCCTTACATCGAAGAGGATTTAATTGTAGAAGCTATAAAAACTGTAGTAGATGTGGACAGGGACTGGGTTCCTAGGGCAAAGGGGACTTCCCTTTACATAAGACCTTTTGTAATAGCCACTGAAGCATCTCTAGGGGTTAAACCTTCCTCTAAATATATGTTTATAATAATTCTTTCCCCGGTAGGGTCCTATTATAAGGAAGGGGTTCAACCTACCAAGATATATGTGGAAGACAAATATGTTCGGGCAGTTGTAGGTGGAGTAGGGACAGCAAAGACAGGGGGAAACTATGCTGCCAGCTTAAGGGCCCAGCTTGAAGCGGCAGAAAAGGGTTACTCACAAATTCTCTGGCTAGATGGCAAGGAAAGGAAGTATGTGGAGGAAGTAGGTACTAGTAATGCCATGTTTGTTGTAGATGGCAAGGTATATACTGCCCCACTGGCAGGAAGTATTCTAGCAGGTATTACGAGAAATTCAGCCATTACCCTCTTTAAAGAAATGGGTGTAGAGGTGGTAGAAGAGAAGTTTACCATTGAGCAAGTATTTAAGTGGCATGAAGAGGGTAGGTTATCAGAAGCATTTGCTACCGGTACTGCAGCTGTAATATCTCCCATTGGTCAACTAGGTTGGAAGGGGAATGATATTATCCTTAATAATTTTGAAATAGGAGACCACTCCCAGAAGATTTATGACCTAATTACTGGAATACAGGATGGAACCTTAGAAGATAAACATAATTGGATAACAAAGATATAGTAAATCAGGGGAGAGGTAGAAATACTAATCCCCTTTTCGTATCCTGTTTATAGGAGGTAAAATAATAAAGGAGGATTCCATGGAATTAAAGGGCAAATATGGAGAGGCAAAAGTCTTTACAGATAATATAGACTTGGGGGCAAGGGATCAGATAATAGAACTTTTAGATCAGGATTTTATATGGGGATGCCAGGTACGGATCATGCCTGATGTTCACCAGGGTATGGGCTGTGTAATAGGTTTTACAGCGGATATGGGGGATAAGGTTATTCCCAATATTGTTGGGGTAGATATAGGCTGTGGAATGCTGGTTGTAGAACTGGGAGATGTTGAAATAGACTATTCCAACCTAGATAAGATTATCTATAGTAAGATTCCTTCCGGTTTTAAAATCCATGGAGAAAGAAAACATAAATACCCCAGTTTATTGAATTTATATTGCTATAGGGATTTACAGGATACTAAGAGATTTGAAAGAAGCATCGGCACCCTAGGTGGAGGAAACCACTTTATAGAGCTAGGAGAAGATTCTAAGAAAAGCAAATACTTAGTCATCCACTCTGGTAGCAGAAACCTCGGGAAACAAGTGGCAGATCACTATCAAAAGATGGCAATCGACTTGGCAAAAGGCAATCAAGATTATTCTATGAAAAAGCAGGAAATAATTCGTAATTATAAAGAAACTGGAAGGAAGAAGGAGATTAAAAGAGCCCTTAAGGAATTAGAGATGGAGTATAAAAATCTAAAGCCTAATTATCCCAAGGACTTATGTTTCCTCACAGGTGAATACAGGGAAATGTATCTTCATGATATGAGGATATGCCAAGAGTATGCCAGTCTTAACAGAAGGGTAATGGGAGGAATTATCTTAAATAGTCTTTTTAAGAAGGACTTAGAAGAATACTCCTACTTTGAAACCATTCATAATTATATAAATTTTAAGGATAATATTATTAGAAAGGGAGCCATATCGGCTTATGAAGGGGAAAAAGTATTGATTCCTATAAATATGAGAGATGGTTCTATATTGGCTGTAGGTAAGGGAAATCCCGATTGGAATTATTCTGCGCCCCATGGAGCAGGAAGGGTCATGAGTAGAAATCAAGCTAGGGATAGTTTGAATTTAGAGGAGTTTGAAAAGGCAATGGAAGGAATTTATACTACTTCCATAAATAAGTCTACATTAGATGAAGCACCCTTTGCCTATAAACCTATTGGAGAAATACTAGATAGCCTGGGACAAACGGTAGAGGTAATAGATATTATAAAGCCCCTTTATAATTTTAAGGCATAATTTATTTTATCCATATCCCTTTTTCTTAAATAACCTATCTATTTTTTCTAACTTACTTTATAATAGATAACAGGGAAATTTCTTAGATGGAAAACTAAATGTTGGAAGGAGCTTTTATTTGAACTTACTAACAAAAACATTAAAAGATATTTCATTATCTGTACTACCTATTACATTTTTAGTTACTATCCTTAGTTTCACTTTAGTCCCTATAGAATTGGAAATGCTAGGTAGATTTATTATCGGGGCTATATTAGTAATAATTGGATTGGTAGTTTTTCTGGTGGGTGCCCACATCGGTATAACTCCCGTAGGCAATCTAATGGGTGAAAGTATTGCCAAGACAAATAAGTATAGCTTTGTTTTAATCCTAGGTTTTATATTAGGATTTTTTATAAATGTAGCAGAACCAGATATACAAATTTTAGCAAATCAAATTAGTTTAGCCACTAATGGAGTAATATCTGGACCTTTAGTACTAATCATAGTATCTGTAGGTGTGGGAATACTTGTGGCATATGGATTATTAAGGATATTATTAGAAATACCTCTAAACAAATCCTTTACCACTATTTACGCCCTAATTTTAATATTGGGAATAATGGTATCTGAAGAATTTCTAGCATTTTCTGTGGATGCATCAGGTGCCACCACAGGGGCTATAACTACTCCATTTATACTTGCTCTAGGTTTAGGTGTATCTCAATTAAAGGGCGGCAAAAAGTCTGAAGAGGATAGTTTTGGCCTGGTGGGCTTTGCCTCTGGAGGACCTATTATTGCCCTAATGCTTCTAAATATAATAAAGGGCAAAT
>CAYMVC010000068.1:6860-7483 GCA_964393755.1 uncultured Eubacteriaceae bacterium
GGCATTTAAAAATCATACAGGAATTATAGGTCCCTACTTAGAAATATTGCCGAAAATATTCTTTGAATCAATTATAACCCTTTCTCCCCTATTGATATTATTTATTATATTTAACCACTTTTCATTTAAATTGAATAAAATCAGTAGAAATAGAATATTAAAGGGTATGCTATATACATATATAGGCTTATCAATATTTATGTTAGGAGTAAATGCCGGTTTTATGGAAGTAGGTCGGGAGATGGGACAGGGTATAGCAGCTTTAGAAGCAAAATGGGTATTGCCTGCCGTTGGTTTTTTCTTGGGTATGGTAATTGTTCTTGCTGAACCGGCTGTCTATGTCTTAACCGAACAGGTGGAAGAGGTAACATCAGGTCATATTAAGCGGAAGGTAATATTAGTAACCTTATCTATAGGCATCGCTTTTGCCGTTGCCCTGTCTATGTTAAGGATTATGATACCCGGCTTA
This sequence comes from uncultured Eubacteriaceae bacterium, assembly GCA_964393755.1. Taxonomy (GTDB): domain Bacteria; phylum Bacillota; class Clostridia; order Eubacteriales; family Garciellaceae; genus DUPX01. The sequence goes on from CAYMVC010000068.1 coordinate 7,330, forward strand.
AAACTATGGCATTTTTTACTGCCGGGTTTTGCCTTAGGTGCATTACTTAGCTATTTTGTCCCTTCTATTTTCGTGGGGATTGCATATGATTCAGGAGGGGTTGCATCCGGACCTATGACTGCCACCTTTGTATTAGCATTTGCCCAGGGAGCAA
>CAYMVC010000069.1:0-5543 GCA_964393755.1 uncultured Eubacteriaceae bacterium
CAGACTCAGGCGTTACCTTTATCCCCAATACTAATATTTGTAATCATATTAAAATGATGATCCCAAGGCATTTATATGGTTTAAAGACCTTGCCCACGGCTATCAGTTTCCAAAGGGGTCTGGTATATACGGTCAACTTATTGGAAGAGGCAATTATATAATGAAAAGGCTGGTACCCCTTGATAAGGAAACAGGGAAGGGGAAAACTGGTACATCTTGGACAGTAGGGGCTCAGGCAGTAGAAATAGAATATGATCCTAAACTTCATACTTATAGGTTATTAAAAGCTGTAACCGTAGCAGATATCGGTAAGGTTATTCATCCCAAAATGGCAAGGGGTGTGGTTATGGGAGGAATGAGTATGGGTTTTGGACTAGCAACCCGGGAAGCCTTTGTTCATGATAATGAGGGAATTTTAAAAAATACATCTTTTAGGACCTATAAGGTGATGCATTTCGGGGAACAGCCTGAATATGTGGTGGAATTTTTGGAATCACCTCAGATAGATGGACCCTTCGGGGCTAGGGGAATAGGGGAGGACGGAATTTTAGGGATACCCTCAGCCTTTATCCAGGCTATTTCCAGGCTAACGGGTAAAGAGTTTAACATCCTCCCTATTACCCCTGAAGTGATTTGGAAAACTAAGACAGGAGGCCAGTAAAATGATACCCTTTAATTTTGAATATCATAAGCCTAGAGAGCTTTATGAGGCTATAACATTATTTCAAAAGTTGGAAAAAGAAGGTAAGGACCCTATGTATTTTGGGGGAGGAACAGAAATTATAACCATGGCCAGACTGAATAATGTATCCACTGGGGCTGTTATTGACATTAAGGGAATACCTAATTGCAATATCCATGAAATAAAGGATGGACTCCTTATTCTTGGTTCAGGACTAAGTCTTAGGCTTATATCAGAAAAAAATGCCTTCCCCCTTTTATCAAAGACAATAAAAAGAATTGCGGACCATACTGTACAAAATAAAATCACCCTAGGAGGGAATTTAGCAGGAACCATTATCTATCATGAATCCCTTTTACCACTACTAGTAACTGATAGCCAAGTCAAAGTTGCAGGGATTAATGGTGATAGAATTGTACCAGTTAAGGAAGTTTTTAATGGCGAATCAAAACTTACTAAGGGGGAAATAATTGTCCAGATAGTAATTGAAGAAAAGCATCTTTCCTTACCCTATATTCATGTGAAGAGGACAAAAAATGAGAAGGTAGATTATCCCCTTGTAACAATGGTTGCAATAAAAAGCAACAATAAAATACACATGGCATTTTCGGGTCTTTGTGATTATCCCCTGAGATCTCTAGAAATGGAGGATGCCTTAAGTATGAAGGCCCCTAAAAACAATAGAATAAATCAGACAATTGAAAAGCTACCAAATAAGCTACTAAATAATCTAGACGGTTCATCAGAGTATAGAAAGTTTGTTCTACATAATATGTTAGATCAAACCCTAATCAATTTCAAGGAAGAGGAGTAGTAAATCTTGGAAGTTACAGAGAATTCAGTGATTACATTAAGTGTAGATGGAGAAGACAGGGAGGTATTAGTTAAACCTTCTGATATACTTCTCCACACCCTACGGGACCAACTAGGTCTTACCGGGGCAAAACCCGGTTGTGAAAATGGTGATTGTGGTGCCTGTACTGTACTTGTTGATGATTGGCCTATGAAGTCTTGTTTAATGCTTACTGTAGAGGCTATTGGAAAAAAGATTACCACAATTGAGGGCTTAAATAAGGCTCCTATTCAACAGGCATTTGCAGAAAACTTTGCCTTCCAGTGTGGTTATTGTACATCTGGGTTTTTAATGGTATGTCAAGGTTTAGCTATAAATAAACCAGATGCTGATGAAGAAGTAATTCAGGAGTGGCTACAATCTAATATCTGTAGGTGTACAGGCTATGAGGAAATTGGAAACGCAATAAAATCTGTTTTAGATAGTTTAAAGGTAGATAAGATTGAAAATTAGTTTTACAATGTACCTGTATAACCATTATTACAGGTTTTTTATTGTAAAAATGCCCCTTCTATAATATAATTTTATTAATGGTTTAAAAAGACAGGACCCGATATTACTAACTAGGAGGGGTTTTTATCATTAAAGGAATTATATTCGACTTGGATGGAACTCTTTTAGATTCCATACCTATATGGTCTAGGGTGGGGGAAAAGTTTTTAATCAGTCAAGATATTGTTCCACCTTCTGATCTAAGGGAAATACTAAAGGAAAAAACTTTGGTGGAGGCTGTTGATTATTTTATTGAGAGGTTCGGATTGACCCTTTCCCAAGAGGAAATATTATTAAAGATCAATGATATTGTTGGTTATCACTATCGAAACACTATTACCCTAAAACCCTTCGTAAAAGAATTTTTAGATTATTTTAAAAATAAGGGAATAAAAATGTGTATAGCCACCCTCAGCAATAAAAGTATAGTAGAGGATGGTTTGAAAAGACATGGTATTTTATCCTTTTTTGATTTTATACTGACTAGCGGGGAAGTGGGAATAGGTAAGGATCAACCAGATATTTATATTCAAGCCTGCCATGGATTGGGCCTTGATATAGACGATGTGATTGTTTTTGAAGATTCTCCTTATTGTATAAAGACGGCCCAAAGTGCAGGCTTTAAAGTAGTAGGAGTCTATGATGAACGGAACAAGGATAGGATAGAAGAAATGAAAAGCTATTGTGACTACTTTATCCATACCTTTAAGGATATAGAAGCCCTAAACTTATTTTAGTACAGAAACCATATATAAGAATTATGTTTTTGCTGATGTATTTAATATACTTAGTATTAAACTATAGGTTTACTTAAAAGAAGTTAAACAAAAACAAGGCAAAATAAACTATGCCTTGTTTATTAGTATTATTTAAGGTCCTTTATAAGCTCCTTATAGGCGTTTATTAATATGGATGCATCCATATTAATTGCTACACCGTCAAAACCCTTATTCAAGTGATCTTTTCCAGATTCTTTATTGGTAGAAAATATAAAGGAGAATTTTCCAGCATCTTTACATGCTTTTAGTATTCTATCTATAGCCTGTAGGAACTCTGGATTCTCAAATTGACCAGGTTTTCCCATGGCAATAGATAAATCAAAGGGTCCAATAAAAATTCCATCAACACCGTCCATATTTGCTATTGTTTCGATATTTTCTAAGCATCCTAATGTTTCACATTGGGGTATAAGCAAGGTCTCTTCATTGGAGGTTTTAAAATAGCTATCAAGATTTTTAGCAAATTCTTTATAACCATATCCAGCAGGTCTGGCGGTAAAGAATCCCCTTTTCCCCAAAGGATAATATTTTGCCCATTCTATAAGATTCTTCACCTGTTCAGGGTTTTCAACACATGGTACTATTAAGCCCTTTGCACCTATGTCTAGCATTTTTAAAACAGATGGGCGTGACACATCCTTAATCCTTACAAGTGGGGTAATAGAGCTAAGTTCAGCTGCCCTAATAAAATCCATAGAGCTTTCCACATCAAAGGGACCGTGTTCTGTATCAATGATAAAGAAGTCTAAGCCAGAAATCCCAAGGCATTCTACAGTAGTACTTCCCCCTAGCTCAAAGAAAGTCCCAATAGCCTGATCACCACTCTTTAACTTTTCCCTCAGTAAATTTTTCATTAAAATCCTCCTTTCTACAATATATTTTACCTACTAATATTTTATAAAGCAAACATTATCCACATTCCAAAGGATTATTAATGAAGTATAGGTAAAAACTTACAAGTTAATGTTTGGCAAATGAACTCCTGGGTAATTTATTTATAGGTAGAAAAAAGGAGGGGGTATAAAATGTCAAATATAGTTAGTTCAACTAATGTTTTAGAGACCTTAATTCAATTAGAACAAAACGGCTATAGATTTTACCAAGAAGCCGCTATGGCTATGGAGGAGGGTGTTACAAAAAATCTTTTACTGAAGTTAGCTGAAGATGAAAAGGTACATGAAAAGACTTATAAAGAACTATTAGAAAGACAGGATGATGTTGCTGATATTACCTTTGATGAAGATGAGAGTTACTTAAATCTAATAATGAATCTTAATGCTATGGTTACAGATGAGGAGAAACTAGAAAAAACTAAGAAGGTTATATCCAAAAGAGAAGCTTTATTAATTGCTGAAAAATTAGAAAAGGACACAATTATCTTTTTAAATGAATTAGTTGAGTTGGATAGGGACGTAAAAAGAAACAAGGCTTATAAGGCTGCTTTAAAAGAGGAAAAGGTTCATTTAAGATTAATTTTAAGACAAATGATGGATGAAAATATTGGTAGTCTAATGTTATAGTTGAAGAAAATATAGTATACTAGAATAAGGGTTTTTATCCTTATTCTTTTTTGGTTAAAAAGGAGTAAAGCACAATTAAAGGGGAGTTACAATGGGCATAATTACAAATAAAAAAAGATTTTGGTTTATCCTTCTTATCCTTCTACTATTATTTAGTGGCTTATATTTTCTACCAAATAAATTAAAAAAATCAGTGACTATAGAGGCAGGGGTAAATTCCATTGACGAGTCAGAATTTCTAAAAAACAAGAAACATGTAGGAAGCTTTATTACTGATATGTCAACTATAAATTTAAAGCAACCAGGTATTTATGAAATAAAAATTAAAATTGGTGTAAGAAAATACTCTTCAAAATTAGAAATAATTGATACTATTCCTCCTAGGGGAAATCCTGTTAACAGGGAAATATGGTTAGGCGAGGAATTAGAGGCAAAGGATTTTGTAGAAAATATTATAGACTTTACAGATGTAAGGGTGTCATATTCTAAAAAGCCCAACTTTAATTTGGGAGGTCAACAAATAGTAGAAGTGACATTGGAAGATACTAGTGGTAATAAAACTAGACTTAATTCACAATTAAATATAAAAGTAGATAGTGAACCACCTAAAATCAAAGGAGTTAAAGATATAATTGTATATATAGGGGATACCATATCCTACAAAAAGGGAATCAAGGTAGTAGATAATCGGGACCAAAACATAGAATTAAAAATTGATAGTAGTAATGTAAACTTAAAAAAAGAGGGTAATTATGAAGTTGAATACAGTGCTACGGACACATCGGAAAATAAAACAAAAGAAATAGCTAAGGTGGAAGTTAGAAAAAAACCAAAAAGTTATACAGACCCAGAATTAATACATAAGTTAGCAGATAGTGTTTTAGATAAAATAATAAACGAAAAGATGAATGATAAGGAAAAACTTTGGAAGATCTTTAAGTGGACAAATAGCCATATTTCCTATATAGGATATTCTGATAAAACTGATTGGATACAGGAGGCAAACCGGGGTATTAAAAAAGGAACCGGTGATTGCTTTACTTATTATGCCACAGCCAGAGAATTATTAACAAGGGCGGGCTTTGAAAATATGCTGGTTCTCAGGGATTCAGACACTTCCTTTCATGCCTGGGTCCTGGTGAAATACGGGGATGATTGGTATCATTTTGATGCCACTCCTTCCCGGAGGGGGCATTATTATGTATGTTTTTTAAGCG
>CAYMVC010000069.1:5553-7176 GCA_964393755.1 uncultured Eubacteriaceae bacterium
TTGGGGGAACTCATTTTTGGAATTTAGTTTATTATGAGGGGGGTTGGTATCATTTTGATACATCACCCTATAGAAGGGGTTACCCTAATGTATGTTTCCTTCATACCGATAAACAGGTGGCTGAATACTCTAAAATAAGAAAGAATTACTATAATTTCGATAAATCTAAATATCCCTCAACTCCGAAAAAACCCATTAAGCCAATAAAATAAGTGACCACCTGGTCACTTATTTTATTGGCTTAATTCATCTTTTGTAGAAGATAAAGTATCTTGAATTATATTTTTCATCATATCTTTAGTTAGCATACCTGGAACGTAACCATAAACATTGCCATTTTGATCTATCATAAAGGTAGTTGGTAAGGAAGAAATGCCATAGACACTAAAAATCTCTCCAGTCTCATCAAAGAGTATGGGGAAGGTATAGCCATTTTCTGCTATAAAATTCATAACTCCCTCTTTATTTACTTCCCTAGTATTGGTATTAATATCAGTTTTCGGACTGGATACTCCTAAGATAATTACATCTTCCTTATTAAGATTATATTTATGGTATAAATCTTCGATATCAGGCATCTCTTTTCTACAGGGTGGGCACCAGGTTGCCCAAAAATTAAGAAATACTACCTTCCCCTTATAATCTGAAAGGGTATGGCTATTTCCATATTGATCTTCTAGGGTAAAATTAATGGCAGGAGGCGCCTTCCTTTCATTATTCTCTTCTACTTTATCTTCAACAGGAGGTTTAGTGCTTTCTGGTATTTTTGGTGTATTTAAATAACCAGAAATATTGTTTAACCAACCTGTAAAGGTCATTACTCCTATTATTATTAGCAATATCCCTCCTACTTTTACAGTATATTTAAGAAGTTTTTGGTTATTCTTGAGAAAGTTTAATACTTGGGTAGTGAACATACCTAATAATAAAAAAGGAATAATGAATCCTATGGCATAAACAAGGATTAATAGATTACCCCAAAATGGCTTACTTGCACCTGAAGCCAAAATTAAGACTGAAGATAATGCTGGACCTACACAGGGTGTCCAGGCAAAACTAAAGGTAAAACCAAGTATATAGGCGATAAGGGGATTAGATTCCTTTCTTCCTAATTTTAAATTAAACTTTCTTTCCTTCTTAAGGAATTTAAATTCAAAGACTCCTAGTTGGAATAAACCCAATACAATTATTAAAATTCCACCTATTCTGGTAAATAGCAATTTATTACCTTGAAAGAAGTTGCCTAGGCTGGTGAAAGTTAAACCTAGGATAAAAAAAGCAGATGAAATACCTAGAACAAAAAACACTGTTTGAAAAAATACTTTTTTTCTCTTATATGATATACTGCCGTTTTCATCAATATATTCAGCACTACCAGCCAGATAGCTAATATAAATTGGAAGTAAGGGTATTATACAGGGAGAGAAAAAGGATATAATCCCTTCTATAAATACTAAAACTATACTAAACCCATTTGTAGACCATAGTTCTTCTAACATAGGTGACACTCCTAATAAAAATTTGATATAAAGCAATGTTATAATAAAAATACCCAAATTACAACAAAATTATCAGGAGTTTACTTAGTTAATAAAATATCATTTATGGTAACATAATTGAAGA
>CAYMVC010000070.1:0-4861 GCA_964393755.1 uncultured Eubacteriaceae bacterium
CTTGATGTCTTGATGCTCTTTTTCCGGCAATATATCTATTATTTTTTGGGTCCACTTTTCGTGGTTTATAACCGGTGGATAATATACCCTTTCTATATATTCCCCCTCTATACCGTGGGAATATTCCATGGCCTTTAAAATGCTTATAACCCTGGCCTTTATTTCCCTATATAATTCCTCACTGAAGGTTCTTATAGTACATTCTAGTATAACTTTTTCCGCTAATACATTTCTAGTCTCTCCACCATATATGCGACCTATGGTAAAAACAGCACTTTCATTAGGATCAATAGTTCGTGAAACAATAGATTGAATGAGGTTAATAAAATAAGCTGCAGCCACAATGGTATCATTCCCTTTGTGGGGCATGGCACCATGGGCACTTTTGCCTTTAAGTATTATGTCTACCTCGCTAGTTTGTGCCATGATAGGACCAGGGCTAAGACCTATCTTTCCTTGGGGTATTTCCGGCAATATATGGATACCAAAGATAGCATCCACCCTTGGATTATCAAGTAAGCCCTCCTTTATCATTGGGAGAGCCCCACCCTCATTTTCTTCATCAGGTTGAAAGACTAAAACAATATTATCCCTTATATTTTTCCTATTACTTGCCAGCCAATGGGCTAAGCCCAAGAGGATAGCCATATGTCCGTCATGACCACAGCCATGCATACACCCTTTATGTATAGATGAAAAGCCAAGACCAGTTTTTTCTTCCAGGGAAATTCCGTCCATATCAGCCCTAAAGGCTAAGGTTTTTAAACCTACACTACCTCTTATAAAAGCTTTTATCCCTGTCTCTGATAAAATCTTAATATCCACAAATCCACATTCTTTTAGTACCCTTAGGATATAATCCTTTGTTTTAAATACCTTAAATCCTAATTCTGGAATCTTATGCAATTCCCTCCTATGATTTATAAGCCTATCCTTAAGACATAATATATCCTTATCTAGCAACATTTCTTATCACTACCTTTCTATAATAGGAAAATATCACATGAAAATATTAGTTGGTTTAATGATAGCTCCTTCTGAAAAAAATATCAAGATATAAAAAAGTGCTTGCATAATTATTCAAGTATATGTATAATTATAAATTATAAGAAGAGGTGATTTTAGAGATGATTAAGGTTAGTGTTATAGGTGCTACTGGATATGCTGGTATTGAGCTGGTTAGGTTATTATCTGGCCATCCCAAGGTAAAGATTGTAAATTTAATTTCTCATAGTCATGGGGGAAAGAAGTTAAAGGATATTTATCCACAATTCTCTCTAAATAAGGAAATTATCTTGGAAAGTTTAGATATAAAAAAGACTAGCCATAAAAGTGATCTTGTCTTTACCAGTCTCCCCCATGGAGCATCCTCAAAGATTATTCCAGAACTTTATAAAGAGGGAGTGAGGATAATAGACCTTAGTGGTGACTATCGTTACCTATCTGAGAAAGTTTATCAAGAGTGGTATGGCTATAGCCACCCTAACCCTGAGCTTTTAAAGAATTCTATTTATGGTTTACCAGAATTATATAAGGAAGATATAGAATCTGCTAGCCTAATTGGCAATCCAGGCTGTTATCCTACTGGTGCCATATTAGGATTAGCTCCCCTATTAAGAAACCATTTGATAGATAGTCAGTCTATTATAGTGGATTCTAAGTCAGGTGCAAGTGGTGGAGGTAGGTCTACTTCCCTGGATTTTAGTTTTTGTGAAGTAAATGAAAACATAAAGGCATATAAGGTGGCCAAACATCGCCATACCTCTGAAATTGAACAGGAGTTGGGCTTACTTGCTAAGGAGGATGTAACCATATCCTTTACCCCCCATCTTTTACCTATAAAGAGGGGTATCCTTACTACTATTTATGCCTCCTTAAAGAATACAAATAGTTTTTTTCAAGTATATGATGTTTACAAGGAGTTTTACAAAAATCATCCCTTTATTTCCGTCTATCCGGAAGGAAGGCTGCCTGAACTAAAATATGTAAATGGGTCCAATGGTTGTCATATAGGTTTTACTATAGATAAAAGAAATAATAGGATTATTATTTTAACAGCTATAGATAATCTAATAAAGGGAGCTGGTGGTCAGGCTCTACAAAATATGAACATAATGTTTGGTTTAGAGGAAAGCACAGGTCTAAATCAGGTGGGATGGTATTTATAGAATAAGGAGTAGGTGGACATGAATACATTAATTTCCAAGGCTAGTATATTAGTTGAGGCTTTACCCTATATTCAAAGACTAAGTGGCAAGACCCTAGTGATAAAGTATGGTGGTAATGCAATGATTGACCCGGGGATTACTAAGACAATAATGGAGGATATCACCCTCCTAAAATATGTGGGAGTTAATCCTGTGATAGTCCATGGAGGTGGTCCTAAGATCAGCAAAACCCTTAATACCATGGATATAAAATCTGAATTTTATAAAGGTCTTAGGATCACTAATAAAGATGCTATAGAAGTGGTGGAGATGGTTCTGGCAGGTTCCATTAATAAAGAAATTGTATCCCAACTAAATGCCCTTGGGGGTAAAGCCATAGGCATATGCGGCAAGGATGGAAACCTTATAGAAGTTGAGAAAAAGACACCTATGGATGGGGTGGATTTAGGTTTTGTAGGGGAAATAAAGAAAGTAAATAGCAGGATTATCCAAGTCTTAGCAGGGGATGAATATATTCCAGTTATTGCACCTATAGGAACTGACCACAAGGGCCAAGGCTACAATATAAATGCAGATACTGTTGCCAGTGAAATAGCCATAGCCTTAAATGCGGAAAAACTGATATTTCTAACAGATATAGATGGAATTTACTTAGACCCTTCAAATGCCAAAAGCCTAATATCTATTATCTCGATTCCGGAAATCCATACATTAATAGAGGAAGGAATTATAGGTGGGGGTATGATACCAAAGGTTTTAGGTTGTGTAAAAGCTATTGAAGAGGGGGTTAATGGGACCCATATATTAAATGGAACCATTCCCCACCCCATACTTTTAGAAATATTTACTGATAAGGGTATAGGGACTATGGTGGAAAAGGAGGATTGGAATTATGAATGTTAAGGAAATCAAGAGTGAAAATCTTACCTACGAAGAAGTTGAATCTATGGATAAAGAGTATTATCTTAATTGTTTTGGTCCAAGGTTGCCGGTGGTATTTGACCACGGGGAAGGCTCTGTATTGTATGATATTGAAGGAAAAACCTATTTAGATTTTCTAGGGGGAATAGCTGTAAGTATTCTGGGTTATGGACATCCGGCAATTATAGATGCCATAGAATCCCAGTCAAAAAAGCTACTCCACTGCTCTAACCTTTTTTATATAAAGTCTCAGAGCCTCTTAGCGAAAACCTTAGTAGAAAACAGCTGCGGTGATAAGGCCTTTTTCTGTAATAGTGGTGCAGAGGCAAATGAAGGAGCAATAAAACTTGCAAGAAAATACTTTTATACCAAACATCAACACAAATACGAAATAATAACTACCCTAAACTCCTTCCACGGAAGAACTATGGCAACATTGTCGGCCACCGGTCAAGAAAAGTATCAAAAACCTTTTGAGCCAATACCTACAGGCTTTGTCCATGTTCCCTATAATGATATTGAGGCTGTAGAAAATGCAATGAATTATAGGACCTGTGCTGTTATGATAGAACCTATCCAAGGTGAAGGGGGGATTATAGAGGCTGATATAAAATATATGAAGGCACTAAGGGAGCTTTGTGATAAAAAGGGAATATTGCTCATCTTTGATGAGGTTCAAACCGGCATTGGCAGAACAGGAAAACTTTTTGGTTATGAGCACTACCATATAGAACCAGATATATTCACCCTGGCTAAGGGTTTAGGCGGTGGCATTCCAATAGGGGCAGTAGTGGCAAAGGATGAGATAGCCTCAGCCATAGAACCAGGGGATCATGGAACCACCTTTGGGGGTAACCCACTGGCTACCAGCGTAGCTTTAGCAGTATTATCTATCGTTACAGAAGAGGGATTTTTAGAAAAGGTTCAAGAAGTAGCTTCATACTTTATAAAACAACTTCAAGGCTTAAAGGATAGCTTTTCTTTTATAAAGGACATTCGTGGGAAGGGTTTGATGTTAGGCCTAGAGCTAGATTCTAGTATAAGCGGAAAGGATATAGTCCTAGATATGCTAGACAAGGGATTTATAATAAATTGCACAGGGGGTAATACCTTGAGATTTGTCCCCCCACTAATTATTAAAAAACAGGAAATTGACCTATTTATCGATGGTCTTTATCAATGCTTTACTAGTTTTGAATCTAAAAAGGAGGAATGAATGGAAATGGACTTATATAATTATATTCCCCAGGAGACCTTTAAGCAGAAACATTTATTAAGTATACAGGATTATAGTCCGGATGAAATTTATCAAGTGTTAAACCTTGCCTTGAAATTAAAGGCAGATAATAAAAAGGGAATCTCCCATAATAACATATTGAATGGAAAAACTCTGGGAATGATCTTTTCTAAATCCTCTACCAGAACTAGGGTATCTTTTGAGGTCGGCATACACCAATTAGGCGGTTATGGATTATTTCTTAATTCCTCAGATATACAACTGGGCAGGGGGGAGACCATAGAAGATACTGCCAAGGTACTATCCAGATATCTAGACGGCATTATGATTAGAACTTTTGCCCAGGAAGATGTGGAGGATTTGGCAAGATACGGGTCCATACCTATTATAAATGGGCTTACAGATTTACTTCACCCTTGTCAAATCCTAGCGGATTTAATGACAATATATGAGGCAAAGGGAGTATTAAAGGGATTAAAACTTGCCTATATTGGAGACGGAAATAATGTATTCCATTCCCTTTTATTAGCCTGTA
>CAYMVC010000070.1:4871-5416 GCA_964393755.1 uncultured Eubacteriaceae bacterium
GGATATCAACCCCAGGAAAGCATATTAAAGCAGGCATATTTAAATAGCCAATATTCCGGATCTAAAATACTAATAACTCAAGACCCTAAAGAAGCTATAGAAGATGGAGATATCGTATATACAGATGTTTGGACCAGTATGGGTCAAGAAGAGGAAACCGTAAATAGGTGGAATACTTTCCTGCCCTATCAGGTTAATGAAGAACTATTTTCCTTGGCAAGGGAAGACAGTATCTTTCTACATTGTTTACCTGCCCATAGGGGTGAGGAAGTGACAAAGGGAGTAATAGATGGGAAAAATTCCTTGGTGTTTGAAGAGGCTGAAAATCGGCTACATGTCCAAAAAGCTATTATGGTTTTATTAATGGCTGATAGGTAAAAGGAAGATAGAAGTAGAAATTTATCTTAAGGAGAATAGAAATGGGAGTAATAATTAAGGGGGCAAGCTATGATGATATTCCGGCAATACACGATATCATTATGGAGGCATTTGGGAAATATGCTAAAGAATTAGGACTTCCAGATCAAGTGGAAGCCCTTAAGGAA
>CAYMVC010000070.1:5426-7165 GCA_964393755.1 uncultured Eubacteriaceae bacterium
CTAGAGTATTTGCTAATTTACTTTCAGAAGGGGCTATTAAAGAGGATATAGATAAAAAGATTGTACTGGTGGCCTGGCTAGAAGAAAAACCTGTTGGTACTATCCGGTGTGAAGTTTTACCGTCGGGTGATACCTGGTATATAAGTAGGTTTGGGGTAAAAACAAATAATCATAATAATGGAGTGAGTAAGGCATTACTCCTGGCCATGGAAGAAGAGGCTAGGAAAAAGTCTATTGGAAAGCTTACCCTTCACACAGCAACTAAAATGAGTTCTTTAGTTGGTCTATATTATAGAATGGGTTTTTATATCCAATCCATTACCACTGATAAGGGTTATATCCGGGGCTATTTTTGTAAAGATCTAAACAATTCTGGGAGGGAATGAGGAAAGTGGAAAAGAAAAATATAATTATTATAGGAGCAGCAGGCCGGGATTTTCATAATTTCAACACTTATTTTAGAGATAATGAAAGATATAAGGTGGTAGCCTTCACCGCAGCTCAAATACCGGATATAGATGGTAGAAAATATCCAAAGGATTTAGCAGGGAAATTATACCCTGAGGGAATTCCTATTTATCCTGAAAGGGAACTTCTCCGTCTCATAGAAGAGTTAAATGTAGACGAATGTGTTTTTGCCTACAGTGATATATCCTATAATTGTGTTATGGGTTTAAGTGCTATTGTAAATGCTGGAGGAGCAGATTTTAGGCTATTGGGTCCAAAGAGTACAATGCTAAAGGGTGACAAGCCAGTAATCTCAATATGTTCCATTAGAACAGGCTGTGGAAAAAGCCAAAGCTCTAGAAAGGTAATAGAGATACTGATGGAAAGGGGTCTTAAGGTGGTAGCTATTAGACATCCTATGCCCTATGGAGACTTATCTGCCCAAAAGGTTCAGAGGTTTGCCACCATCGAAGACCTTAAAAAGCATAAGTGTACTATAGAAGAAATGGAAGAATATGAACCTCATATAGAGCGGGGGAATATAATCTATGCAGGGGTAGATTATGAGGCCATTTTAAGGGCAGCAGAAAATGACCCAGATGGCTGTGATGTTATTATTTGGGATGGGGGAAATAATGATTTTTCTTTTTACCAACCTGATCTGGCGATTACAGTCTTAGATCCCCACAGACCAGGTCATGAACTAAGCTATTATCCCGGTGAAGTTAATCTAAGAACCGGAGATGTGGCAGTAATAAATAAAGTTGACAGTGCCACTATGGATTCTATCCTACAAGTTGAAGAGAATATTAAGAGGACCAACCCCCATGCAATAATTGTCAAGGCAGAATCCAAGATTACTGTGGAGGACCCTGAACTTATCAGGGGCAAAAGGGTTTTAGTAGTGGAAGACGGACCTACCCTAACCCATGGTGGTATGAAAGTAGGGGCAGGAACTGTTGCAGCTGAAAGATTTGCTGCAAAAGAAATTATAGATCCTAGACCCTTTATAGTGGGGAAGTTAATTGAAACCTTTGATATATATAAAGATATTGGTAATCTTCTACCGGCAATGGGCTATGGAGACCAACAACTTAAGGATTTAGAAGAAACCATAAACAATACTGATTGTGATGCTGTTATTATAGGTACGCCCATTGATTTGTCCAGGGTTATCAATATAAATAAGCCCCATACCAGGGTCCACTATGAGCTAGAGGAAGTGGGCCAGCCCAATCTTGAAACAATACTAGAGGATTTTGTTAAAAAGCTATAAGGTTAATAGAAAAATC
>CAYMVC010000071.1:0-7147 GCA_964393755.1 uncultured Eubacteriaceae bacterium
AAAACCTTGTTGTGTCGCTCGGTGGCGACCTTTATAACTATACTAGAGTTTTTTATTTTTGTCAACTGCTTTTAAAAAAAATATTTTTCTATATTTCTACTTATTAAACTCTAATAATACAAATGTTTCCCCAGTTACCTGGGACTACAAAGTATATCATGTTATATGGTAAGTGTCAATTCAAAATTCCCCAATAATATTGACTTTTTTATATAGAGGATGTTGTTTCTCTTTCTATGATTTCATGGTCTACTACTATATGTTTTGAAACTAATTCTTCTTTGTTTATCATCTTTATTAACATTCTGGCACATATTGCACCAATATCATACATTGGCTGGGCTACTGTTGTGATAGATGGTCTTACCCATTTTGAAATATAATAATTGTTGAAACCACTTATACTCATGTCTTTAGGAATATTAACTCCTTCTTCTCCTGCTTTTCGCATAGCCCCTAATGCAACCTCATCATTAATTGTTACTATGGCTGTAGGCCTTCTTTTTTCTTTTAATAGGTCTTCCATCATTTTGTATCCACCTAGAATTGTAGTGTTGCCCATCTTTTCCCACTCTTTATGTAATTCAAGACCTTCTTCCCTAAGTGCTTTCTTAAACCCTTCCTCCCTTTCCCTAGCTACCAAGGCATTATGGTCATTATCAGAAAATATGCCTATTTCCCTGTGACCCTTATTAATTAAAAACTTTCCTATATCATAAGCGGCCTTTTCATTATCCATGGTAACACTAGGAATTGAATATTCATGGTCATGAATAGCTCCGATTACTAAGGGGACTTTGCTATCTATCATTTTATTTTTTAACTCATTTGATATTCCTTTTCCTATATATACTATCCCATCACATTGTTTTTCAATTAATACATCTAAATAGGTTTCTTCCTTTTTGGCATTAGAATCTGTATTGCACAGAATTATATGATAATCATACATATTACAGATATCCTCTACCCCTCGGACAATCTCTGTATAGTTTGGTCCTGTTATATCCGGTATCATAATACCAAAGGTATTGGTCTTCTGCATCTTTAAGCTTCTTGCAATAGCATTTGGTTTATACCCGGTTTTTTTAATCGCTTCCTGGACTCTTTTTTTAGTATCCTCATTGACTAATGGGACATTGTTTAGCACCCTTGATACTGTAGCTACAGAAACATTAGCCTCCCTTGCCACATCCTTTATCTTTACCGCCATAGAATTTCCTCCCTAAAATACTAATATCTATTGTAATCTAATACTTTTCAAAAGTAAAACTTTTTCAGGCTAAAGGTATTAAAGTTTTAGCCATTAATAAAAAAATCACTGAACTTAAATTAAATATAAAATGAACTGTTACTGCACCCCACAGACCCTTTTTATAATATATATAACAGGCAAATAACCCTAGAATAAAAAATGTTGGTATTCCAGCTATATTATAATGTAGTAAGGTAAATAAGCTAGAGCTAATTATGGCCCCAGTAATTATACCCACTTTAGGTGATAAAACCTTTCCAAATAACCAATATCTCATTGAAAATTCTTCGTTTAAAGGTGCAACTATTACCACTAATAGCATTAATATTAAACTAATTAATTTATTTTGAGAATTTACAAAAATGTTTATTACTTCCTGACCTTGTATTTTCACACCTAGTGAGTCTAAGAAAAACACATATATTATATTAATAATGCCTATTGGAAATCTTATTAATATTGTAGTAGCAGAAGTTATTAGAAAATCCTTAAAAGAAAATTGGCTTCTACTTTCATTCTCTGAATATTCATGTGATAGGTCTTTACTTCTGTATTTCTTATTTAAAATTATTATTATTAAAATAAATGGAAGTACTTGTTGGGTGTAAATTGCACCTGCCCAATAAATAATTGATAATAATATTTTAATATTAAAGCTTAAATCCTCCTCAAAAACCTTTAATGCAACCAGGTATGGGGGTAACCCTATCACAATAACAATTAAAGCTAATTTCATCATTTCTCTAATGACAGCCATTAACTTCCTCCCTTTTAAAAGAACTTTTCTATTAATCCAATGATAAAATCGAAAATACTATCCAGCCAACCCTTTTTAATACTGATTTCCTTGGCTTCTGTAATTGGTAATTCCCCGTCTATTCTATTTCCCTCACTTATAATGCTATTCTGATTAATCGTGGGGGGAAGTTTTGTAATTTTCGGATTGTTAAAGTCTATTTCCATAATATTAGAAGAAACCATTATGCCATCTTTATTCATTGTATATACACGCATACTCTTTCTTTGATCAGTAAATGTATCACTATAGTAAATACTCTCATTTCCATTAGTTATTTTTGTGCTACCTATTATAGCTACTAATTCCTCCCCTTGTTCTACTGTTTTAACTGGAATCACCTGTTGTTGTTCCTCATCATAAGCTACCAATGTATATAATAAATCTTTGCTTCCCTTGTCTTCTGTCCATCTAATTACAAATTGTTTTTTGCCATGACCAAGATCAATAACCTCAGTAAGACTAACCACAGAGCCCTTTATTGGGGATTTGTTTTTTATTTTTATATTGCTTACGGAGAACCAATATTCCCCTAAGCCTGGAACATCATTTGCTAAAGGTAGGTAAAAGTTTTCTTGGGGGTACACATTGTAAATATGATTACTCCATTTAATTACCCCGTCTAATTCTTGTTTTTTTGCCCTTGCAACTATATCATCGTAAAATGTTGGCATTTTTGAATTAGGAGATCCGAATAGTTGTACATAGTCCTCAGCTGCGATTTCAGTTATATTCCATTGGTGCCCATTGCTATAGTCATGCTTTACCCTGGAATCATCAACTAAACCCCTTATTTTTGCATATTTTGTATCCCTCCATTGATCGAAAGACTTATTTTCACCCTTTAATAAATAATAGAGGGTGAAATGGTGGCCATATTCATGGGATAAGGTTTTAGCTATGTCGCTAATACTATATTTTTTATCCATATTAAAGAGATCTATTACCCTATTTTTCTTCATTTTATAATCAGTTTTGTTTAAAAATGATTTACTAATAAAGGCCCCATGGTAAAGTCCCTCTTCTTCTCCACCGAAGGGGTTATTAGGATAAAGATTGATAGTGCTTAAATATTCTATTTCCCCACCATAGGTATTATTTAATAATTCTGTATAAATATCTTTTAACTTATTACCCGTCCAATTTGAACTATAACTTTTTATTTCAATACCCATTGGACCTTTATATGAATCATATAAGGTCCCAGCCCTAACTATAGGTTGATAAAAGGTTGTAGCTATTACTATTAATATTATTAAAATGAAAGTAATCCTTTTCTTCATATTTATTTTCCTTTCATTTTTTAATATAAAAAATCCAGTCCAATATCATTATACATAAATTTTACTAAAAAATAAAAACCCTTCAAGGATTTTTATTTTTTAGCTTATTCCTGATCTATACTGGCTAGAACCTCGTCAAATAAATCTATTTGACATCTATCATCCTCCCAATTATAACAGTTTTCACAGGAGTCTCCATATTTACCACCTATAGTTGCAGAAAATCCTTCATCAATAGGGTCATAACCTGGACAATTTGTTGCCACCATCATTAATTGTTCTTTACTAACCATATTTTCATCTCTCCTATAAATAAATATGCTATTAGTTTTTAATTAATGACTGAAAAATATACCAAATATTATCCTATATTTGAAAATAACATTTGATCTGATACTAGATCTTCTTTGTTGGCCCTTTCGAAAAAACCTAATAGTTTTTTCATTGTAAGTTGGGATTTTTCCTCCCCATCACAATCCAATAGAACTTTTCCTCCATGGAGCATTATTAGCCTATTGCCCATTTCTATGGCTTGTTTAAGATTGTGGGTAACCATAAGTGTGGTAATCCCTTTTTCCCTAATAATTTTCTCAGTTAATATTAAAATAACATTTGATGTTTTTGGATCCAATGCTGCTGTATGTTCATCAAGTAGAAGCATTTCTGGATTGGTCATAGTTGCCATTAGAAGGGCCAGAGCCTGTCTTTGACCCCCTGACAATAATCCCACCTTTGTATCTAGTCTGTTTTCTAGACCTAGAGATAATTCTGATAAAACCTCTTTAAAGTATAAAATATTTTTCTTTTGTACCCCAGGGGTTAAATTAAACTTTTTTCCCTTGTTATATGCCATAGAAAGATTCTCTAATAAGGTCATTTTAGGAGATGTTCCTAAAGCAGGGTTTTGAAAAACCCTGCCTATATATTTATTTCTTTTATATTCCTCTATAAAAGAAATATCTCTATCCTTAATAAATATACTTCCCCTATCCTGGGTCATAGCTCCGGAAATAATGTTTAATAGGCTAGATTTACCTGCCCCATTACTACCAATAATGGTAACAAAGTCACCTTCTTTGATAGTTAGAGAAAAGCCATTAAATAAGTTCTTCTCATTTGCTGTACCTTTGTTAAAGGATTTAGAAATATTTCGTAGTTGCAACAAGGGAAGCACCTCCTTTTACCCTTCTTTTCCATGGAATAGGTAAGCCTCGTCCATATACAGATAAAATGGCTACAACAATAATTGCAGTTATCAGTCTTAGGTCTGTTGTTGGAAGTCCCATCCTTAACGCAATGGCAGTACATCCTTTATATAGTATTGAACCTAATAGTGCGATTGTAGTAGTTAGGACAAATGGCACCCTTTTAAACACCATTTCTCCTATAATTATAGAAGCAAGACCCATAACTATTACCCCAGTTCCCATACCCACATCAGAAAATCCCTGATATTGTGCCATAATGGATCCTGACATGGCAACTAAACCATTAGATAGGGCTAAGCCTAAAAACTTTATCTTCCCTACATCCAAACCTAGGGAGCTTACTAATACCGGGTTATCCCCTATTGCATTAAGTAAAAATCCCAGCTTAGTTTTTAAAAATAGATCTAATATCACCTTAATTATCAATACAAGTATGCCTAGTGTTAGTAGGGCACTTATCCCTGTGGCAAATATTGTTTTTTGCTGAAATAATGCAATATTTGCTCTTCCCATTACTCTTAAATTGATTGAGTAAATTCCTGTCATAACTAAAATACCTGATAATAGGTTTGTAATTTTAAGCTTTACATGTAAGAAACCTGTAATTAACCCCCCTATTCCACCTCCAATAAAAGCTAAAAAGGTAGCGAGCCAGGGATTAATTCCTAATAAAAGGACTGAGGCTGTGATACTAGCACCTAATGGAAATGTGCCGTCTACAGACAGGTCTGGGAAATCAAGAAGTTTATAGGTTATGTATACACCTAAAACCATAATTCCAAAAATTAAACCTTGTTCTAATATACTTACTAAAAAGTCCATTAGGAGTTGGCACCTCCTGTTATCAATTTCCCCCTATTTCTTAAACTGTCTGGAATAGGAATACTAAGTTTCCTTGCACTATCTTCATTTATAAGTAATTCATATTCCTCCATAGTATATATTGGTAGTTCTGCTGGTTTCTTTCCCCTTAAAACTTCAACAGCCATTTTGGCTGATTGTAAACCTAATTCATAGTAACTTATTCCGTCTGTTGCTAGGGCCCCTGCTTTTACATGGGCTCCTTCTGCTCCTATTACAGGAATATTTTTGTTGCTAGTTTTATTTACTATTATTGGCATGGAAGAAGCAATAAGATTATCAGTGGGGGTATATAGAATATCAATTTTACCAATAATTGCATCTAAGGCTTGGGGTATTTCATTTGCATTGGTTACCCCAGATTCAACGATTTCTAAATTAAATTCCTCCGCTATATCTTTGATTCCCTTTATTTGCACTTCAGAATTCACTTCACTAGTATTAAAAAGAACTCCTACCTTTGAAGCCTCAGGTGCTAATTCTAACATTAGGGCAAATTGTTCCCTAATAGGAATTGCGTCGCTAGTACCTGTGACATTTGTATTGGAAGATTTCCAACTCTCAGCTAAACCTGCCTCCACCGGATCTGTGACTGCAGTAAATACTATAGGTATATCCTTAGTAGCATTAAATGCAGATTGGGCTGCAGGTGTAGCTATGGCAAAAATTAAATCAACTTTTTGCGATACTAGGTTTTGGGCGATTAATTGGCTAGTAGGAATTTCACCTTGGGCATTTTGTATATCTATGGAAATATTGTCCCCTTCTTTAAACCCCTCTAAGGCTAACCCGTCTATAAAACCTTCCCTTGCTTCATCTAATGCGGCATGTTCTGCCAATTGGCTAATTCCTATTTTAAATACCTTTTCTCCTTCCAAATCGTTGCTGTCTCCATTACTAATTTCCTTTGGGCCACATCCCCAGAAGGTCATTGCCATTACCAAAATAATTACCGCTAGAAAAATACTTTTTCTCCCTACCATACTACCATCCTCCTAAAATATTTAATGTAATAAATTTGAGAATTAAAGTATCAAAGCCTGAGAATAACCTTTTAAATTAAAAAAACTCCCTGGAAGAGAGATGCATTAATAGATAGACTATCCCTTTATGAATTAAAGAAAATAGTTTAGCTTATTCTCCTACCAATCTACAAGGCTACTTTGTATACTTTATCTACCGGCAGAATTTTCCCTGCCCCTACTTGGCTACTATTATTGAAGGAAATCAATAATATGAAAATAATTATATATAGAAAAAATACTAATGTCAATAGAAAATAAAAAAAATTTGTTAAAAGTAAAACAATCATATTAAAATTAACCTAGATCTGGTATTGCACGATGACCTAAACCTATTAGGACTTCATTTAAATGTAATAATCCAATACTTACAAATACTACAACACATATATGTTCCCCACTTCTGGCAATCCCAATTTTTCCCCCTGCATTTAAACCATATGCTTTTTGAGAAACCTGCATGATTGCCTCTCTGGCAGCACCTGCAACTGCTCCATCATGAACATGGCTTTCTCTTATGACCCCGCCCCGTCTAGCTGCTATAATTGACCTTTCTATTATTTTGGGTATTGAAGTGGTTAGATCACCCCCAAAATCAACAGCTATTGCATAAATTCCATTTTCCTTAAAATCCCTTATAAGTTTTTCCTCTCTTTTCCTGCTGGATATTGACATTTGAATAGCTGCCTTAGCCACATCTGTACTCCCCCACTCCATATAAT
>CAYMVC010000072.1:0-427 GCA_964393755.1 uncultured Eubacteriaceae bacterium
GTGATAAACATCTGGCTTGTCTTATCTACCATGAATACAAAGTCTGTTATTGCTGGTGAATAAACTGCTCCTCCTGCACAAGGTCCCATTATTACTGAGATTTGTGGAATAACACCAGAAGCTATTGTGTTATTAAAGAAAATCTTTCCATAACCACTTAAGGCATCAACACCTTCTTGTATTCTAGCCCCTCCTGAATCATTCATTCCAATTATAGGAGCACCCATTTTCATTGCCATGTTCATAACATTAACAATCTTTTCAGCATGCATATTTCCTAGGGAACCACCAATTACTGTAAAGTCTTGAGCATAAGCGTAAACTAATCGACCATCTACAGTACCATAGCCAGTTACTACACCCTCTGCAGGAGCCTCCACCTTATCCATACCGAAGTCTGTACTTCTGTGTTTTACAAATCCACCGA
>CAYMVC010000072.1:437-7125 GCA_964393755.1 uncultured Eubacteriaceae bacterium
AAGGTCTAAACGCTCCCTTGCACTTAATTTACCTCTCTTATGCTGTTTCTCTATTCTGTCCTTCCCACCTCCCTGCTTCAATTGCTCTTTTTTCTCTCGCAATTCTTCTAACTTCTTTGACATTTTGATACCTCCACCATCTTAATAATAGTAGCTTATTTTTATACCTTTTATATCTTAGGGATTAATATAATATTGCCAATTCATTACATTATTTCCCCTATTTATTATTTGTGGAAATTGCAAAGTTATATATCTAGTAGCATTATAATAATAGCCTATATATATACTATTATTGGTATCTTAGAAAAATATTATTTACAATTCCCTATCTAAGAAAAAGAGAGGATTATCCTCCCAATTCTAATTCTTTTGACAAAGTTCTATTAAAACCCCATAGGTGGACTTTGGGTGTAGGAAGGCTATTTTAGCACCGCCTGCCCCATACCTAGGTTTTTCATCTATCATTCTTATTCCCTTTGCTTTCATTTCCTCTATAGCCTTTTCAATATCTTCCACTTCTAAGGCTATGTGTTGTATTCCCTGGCCCCTTTTTTCTATAAACTTTGCTATTGGGCCATCCTTATCAGTGGATTCTAATAATTCAAATTCTGTATTATCAATAGGTAAAAAAGCGGTTTTTACCTTTTGTTCCTCTACAACTTCAACACCTTCAAGTTTTAATCCCAATACATCAGTATAAAGGCCTAATGCCTCTTCTATATTATTTACAGCAATACCAATATGGTTTATCTTTTTAATCATTATTTACCCCCCTATCTATAAATGATCTTAATATCTCATCGCTTGCTGTATAAGGATCATTTTCCTTATTGGAAACTTTTTCTGCCACCAGTTCTATTTGATTATCCTTATCCTGGTTGTTAAAAATATGAACTACCATATTACTTTTGGCAATTTCTATTATTTCCTTCTTTATGTTTTCTTTCCTAGCATTATCTAGTTTATCAGATTTTTGTAAATAGTCCATATGGTCATCAATACTATCACCTATCTTTTTACTACCAATCTTGTCCCTACCCACCCCCTCACGTACACGTGGCTTCCATCCTTCATCTTGTCTAAAGTCTAACATTGTTTCTAATTCCATCATAGTACGACTTGCGCCTTCAAGATCTGCTTTATTTACAACGAAAATGTTGCCGATCTCCATTATGCCAGCTTTGATAGCCTGTATATCATCCCCTAGACCAGGAACCATTACCAGTATTGTAGTATCAACTGCTTTTACAATATCCACTTCAGACTGACCTACACCTACTGTCTCTACAAAAATATAATCCATTCCATAGGCATCAAAGGCTTTTATAACCCCTAGGGTGTTCTTAGATAGACCTCCTAAATTGCCTCTGCTACCCATACTACGAATAAAAACATTTGGATTATTGGTAAGGTCACTCATCCTCACCCTATCCCCCAATATAGCCCCTCCTGTAAAAGGACTGGTGGGGTCCACTGCAATTATAGCTATTTTCTTGCCCCCCTTGCTAAATTCCTTTGCCAGCTTATCAGTCAGGGTAGACTTGCCAGCTCCTGGAGGACCAGTTACTCCTATGACATGGGCCTTACCTGTATGGTAATATATTCTTTTAAGTACTTCAATAGCTTGGGGGTCATTATTTTCTATTAGTGTTATAAGTCTTGCCAGGGTCCTTTTATCCCCTTTTAATAATCTTTCTGCTAGGTCCATAATCCTCCCACCTTTATTAAACTCTCCTCTAAATAGGTATAGGGTCAACCCTATACCTATTGTGTTCACCTTATTATTATCTCATAATATTCTCTTTTATATAATTTATAAAGGTAGTGGTGGGAGTGCCGGGAGTAAATATTTCTGCTATTCCTACATCCTTTAAAGATTGAATGTCATCGTCGGGTATAACTCCTCCCCCTATAACCAAAATATCATCTACTTTTTCCTCTTTAAGCAAATCCATAACCCTTGGGAAAAGATGACTATGGGCACCGGATAATATACTCATAGCAATACAATCCACATCCTCCTGTATTGCTGCTTCCACAATTTGCTCAGGAGTTTGCCTAAGACCAGTATAAATAACCTCCATACCTGCATCTCTAAGAGCCCGTGCTATCACTTTTGCACCCCTGTCATGACCATCTAAACCAGGTTTCCCAACTAATACCCTAATGGGTCTATCCATGTTTCCTCCTCCTTCACAATTCTATTTTCTTTTTCTTTTTCCTTTGTTATACCTTACTAATAAATCATCTATATCAGGGTAAGTATTTGTGTTTAATAAATAAGATACTAGCTTTATCATAGAAAATCTAATATCTATAAAATAATATTTTGTTGGTACTCTCCAAATACCTCCCTTAGTACATCACAGATTTCCCCTAAAGTGGCATAGGTTTTAACTGCTTCCTTTATATAGGTCATAAGGTTTTCTTCCCCTTCTGCAGCCTTTCTTAAATCTTCAAGAGTCTTATTTACCAATTGATTATCTCTAGTTTCCTTTAATTTAGCAAGCTTTTCTTTTTGTAATTTCCCTACAGCAGGATCTACTTTCAGTAACCCTGTAGGCTTAGGTTCTTCAATCTTAAATTTATTCATACCTACAACAATTCTTTCCTCATTTTCTATTTGTCTTTGATAGGCATAGGCACTATCTTGGATTTCTTTTTGAATATAGCCCCTTTCAATAGCCTTAGGAGCTCCACCTAAGGAATCAATCTTATTGATATATTCTAGGGCCTCTTCCTCTAACTTACTTGTCAGGCTTTCCACATAGTATGAACCTGCCAATGGGTCTATGGTTTCAGTAACTCCACTTTCATAAGCAACAATCTGTTGAGTTCTTAGAGCAATTCTAACAGAGTCCTCTGCAGGCAGTGCCATGGCTTCATCCCTTGAATTGGTATGTAGGGACTGGGTCCCTCCTAGAACAGCTGCAAGGGTTTGAACGGCTACCCTAACAACATTATTCTCTGCTTGTTGGGCTGTAAGGGTAGATCCACCGGTTTGAGTATGGAATCTAAGCATTAATGACTTTTCCTTCTTAGCGTCAAATCTTTCCTTCATAATCTTAGCCCATAATCTTCGGGCTGCCCTAAATTTTGCCACTTCTTCTAATAAATCATTATGGGAATTAAAGAAAAATGATAATCTAGGTGCAAAGTCATCTACCCCTAGTCCTGCATCAATGGCAGCTTGAACATATGCAATTCCATCAGCTAGGGTAAAAGCTATTTCTTGGGCTGCAGTGGATCCCGCTTCTCTAATGTGATATCCACTTATACTGATGGTATTCCATCTTGGAACTTCCTTATTACAGTATTCAAAAATATTAGTGATCAATCTCATTGAAGGTTGTACTGGGAAAATATAAGTACCCCTTGCAATATATTCTTTTAAGATATCATTTTGTATTGTACCATTTAATTTATCAGCAGAAACCCCTTGTTTTTCTGCCACTGCTATATACATAGCAAGTAATACTGCCGCAGGGGCGTTTATTGTCATTGAAGTGGATACCTTATCTAAAGGAATGTCCTTAAATAATATTTCCATATCCTCTAAGGAATCAATGGCAACCCCTACCTTCCCTACTTCCCCTTCAGATATGGGATAATCAGAGTCGTATCCAATCTGTGTAGGTAGGTCAAAAGCTACACTTAGACCGGTGGTACCCTGTTCTAATAGATATTTATACCTATTATTAGATTCTTCTGCAGTGGAAAAGCCTGCATACTGTCTCATAGTCCAAAGTCTTCCCCTATACATTGTAGGCTGTACCCCTCTAGTATAAGGATATTCACCAGGTAAACCAATATCCTTATCATAATCTAATTGGTCAATATCCAGTGGTGTATATAGTCTATTTACTTCTTGATTAGAACCAGTAGTAAATACCTCTTTACGCTCAGGTCTTTTCTCCAATACCTTTTTTAGCTTTTCCCCTTCCCATGTGTCTTTTTGGGTTTGAAGTTTATTCAACTTCTCCTTATCAAACATATAACCTCCTCCTTCTCTAATATAAATACATTTTTACCTCTTTACTAACATAATAGGTGTTTTTATGAATAACTATTCATAAAAACACAGCTTTGCCTTTTGTAGTACCAAAGCTGTAATGATTGGCTATATAAAGTTCCCCATCTTATTTTATATTCTTCAAATAAAAGAGAAATCCTCTTTTATTTGAAGGTTTTTTTGCAATTCTTTTAGCTATAGTATCAATACTGAATTTTTTCTTGCAAATAAAAGAAAACTCTACTCCTAAAACAAGCCTGTAATATTTTCAAATTCGTCTATATCTATCTTTTCTGCAGAGGGAACCTTTGGAAGGCCTGGCATAGTCATAATTTCCCCGGTCATAATAACTATAAAGCCTGCACCGGCAGATATTTTTGCATCTGATACTGTAATTTTGAAATCCCTAGGTCTACCTAGCCTAGTTGGGTCGTCCGATAGGGAATATTGGGTTTTTGCCATACATATTGGTAAACCACCTAAACCCTGGTCTTCTAATTCTTTAATAGCCTTGTCTGCCTTTGGAGTGTAGTTTGCCCCTAGACCACCATAAATTTCTGTTACAATCTTATCTATCTTTTCCTTGATAGGTAACTTCTCATCATATAAAAGCTTAAAATCTTTATCATCTTGTTCTATCAGCTTAATAAGCTTTCCAGCCAGTTCTATACCACCTTCCCCACCCTTTTCCCAAACATGAGAGGAGGCAACTTCTACCCCCAGCTCTTGGCATCTTTGACGGATTAGGTCTATTTCTTCTTTTGAATCTGAAGGGAATATATTAATAGCCACCAGCACTGGGACTCCAAACTTTCTAATGTTTTCAATTTGTTTCTCTAAATTAGGTAAGCCTTTTTTTAGACTATTTAGATCCGGCACTTCTAAAGAGCTTAAACCACTACCTCCATGCATTTTAAGTGCTCTAATAGTTGCTACCAAAATAGCAGCATCCGGGTTTAATTTAGCTGTTCGGCATTTAATATCAAAAAACTTCTCCGCCCCCAAATCTGCACCAAAGCCTGCTTCTGTTATTACATAATCTACAAGTTTTAAGGCATATTGGGTTGCCATAAGACTATTACATCCATGGGCAATATTAGCAAAGGGTCCTCCATGGATAAAGGCGGGTGTGTTTTCAAGGGTTTGAACCAAATTTGGTTTAATGGCATCCTTAAGTAAAAGTGCAATTGCCCCCTCTACTCTTAAATGCCTTACCCTAACAGGACTGCCATTATTGTCAAAGGCTACTATAATGTTTCCTACCCTCTTCTTTAAATCCATTAAATCCTTTGATAAACATAAGATCGCCATTATTTCAGAGGCAACACTTATCATAAAACTATCTTCCCTGGGTATTCCGCTGGTCTTTCCCCCTAAACCAACTACAACATTGCGGATAGACCGGTCATTCATATCCATTACCCTTCTCCACAAGATCCTTCTGACTTCAATTCCAAGTGGGTTCCCCCTATGTATGTGATTATCGATTATGGCAGATAATAAATTATTGGCTGATGTAATTGCATGGAGGTCTCCTGTAAAGTGTAAATTTATATCCTCCATAGGAACCACCTGGGAATATCCTCCCCCTGCTGCCCCTCCCTTAATTCCAAAGACTGGACCTAGAGAAGGTTCCCT
Source organism: uncultured Eubacteriaceae bacterium (assembly GCA_964393755.1). GTDB lineage: Bacteria > Bacillota > Clostridia > Eubacteriales > Garciellaceae > DUPX01. The sequence goes on from CAYMVC010000072.1 coordinate 6,091, forward strand.
AATACAGATACATGCCTTTTCTCCTAATTTGTTTAGTGCCTGGCCTAGACCCACCGTGGTGGTTGACTTGCCTTCACCTGCAGGTGTAGGGTTTATTGCAGTTACTAAAACTAATTTTCCATCCTTATTATCCTTTATCCTACTCCATATTCTAGTATTAATTTTTGCCTTGTATTTGCCATAGGTTTCTAAATCGTCTTCTTCAATACCTAATTGTCTTGCTATTTCTTCAATGGGTTTTAATTTTGCCTCCTGGGCTATTTGAATATCGCTCTTCATAGTTCCACTCCCTTACCTTCTATCTAGTTTCCCCTTAGTCTTTTCTGTAAACTTTTCTAAGGATATTATGAATCTATCATGGGTGCCCTCACCGATTTTCTCCACCTCATCAAAAGCTTCCACCTTAAATGTAAGGGCCTTCCCCTTTATTTTTATTAATTCTGCACTAGCCCATACTTTCATACCTAAAGGGGTGGCGGATATATGACTTACATCCACATGGGTTCCCACTGTAGCATACCCCTCTGGTAAAAATCCATCCACCGCACTTAAGGCAGCCTTTTCCATTATTCCTACCATCATGGGTGTAGCAAATACATCTACTCCCCCACTGGCAAAAGCCATAGCGGTATTTTTTTCCGATACAATGATTTCAACATGACCTAACATTCCCTCTTTTAAATTAAAATCCACTTTTTCCCCTCCTTAAAAGTTCCCAAAACCCTATATTATTTTACCCTATTTACTAGGATAAAAACTTAAAGTCGCCAAAGGGCGACTCTATGTTTATGCATTTGCAAATACTTCCTCAAATTCTTGTCTATCAATCTTTTCTTTTTCAAGAAGTCTTTCTGCAACCCTATGAAGTTTATTTATATTTTCTTCTAGAAGATTATGAGCATGTTTGTAGGCTTCTTCAATAATCTTCCTCATTTCCTTATCAATGGCAGCTGCAACTTCTTCACTATAATTTCTACTTCTATTAAAATCCCTTCCCATGAAAACCTCATCCTCTTTGTTACCAAAGGTCATTGG
>CAYMVC010000073.1:0-7117 GCA_964393755.1 uncultured Eubacteriaceae bacterium
GGGCAAGAGAATTGGGAATTAAATATCTAAGCCTAGATGAACTATTGTCTCAAAGTGATATTGTATCCTTACATTTACCCCTAAATGATAAGACAAAGGGATTAATATCTAAGGAAAAAATAGGCTTGATGAAAAATACTGGGCTTTTAATAAATACAGCAAGGGGTCCAGTATTAGATAGTAAGGCAGTGGCTGATGCATTAAACAGTGGAAAAATAGGAGGAGCAGCTATAGATGTATTTGAAAACGAACCACCTATAAGACCTGACCACCCCCTATTCCATTCAAAAAACACCTTAGTAACTCCCCATATAGCCTTTGCCACTGAGGAATCAATGGTTAAAAGAGCTAATATAGTATTTGATAATGTATATTCGTGGCTTAAAGGTGAAGAAAAGAATATAATTCTATAAAATTTGCCAATTGGACATGGTGGCTTTCGTTATACTATGTCCTTTTTTTATTTTGCCCATGACCAAGTAATGATTGGGATTTATTTAATTGCAGATAATATGATAATATAATCTATATTGATGGGAAAATAGTATAATTAGGTACATAAAACTGATAACAATATGGAGTTGATATTTTGATAAGACTTTTTAAATTTCTAATCCCCTATAGAACTTCAATATTTTTTATAATTCTTCTTACCTTTACCCAGGCAATATCTGAGGTTTTCCTACCTACTTTGATGGCAGACATAGTAGATATTGGGATAGTTAATGGGGATACGACCTATATTATGCAGGTTGGTGGGAAAATGCTTTTAATAGCATTGATAGCCACAATAAGTATAATTACATCTAATTACTTATCTGCCAAGGTGGCATCCTCTTTTAGTAGGGACTTAAGATCTAAGGTTTTTAAAAGGGTAGAAAGTTTTTCTCTTACAGAATGTAATAAGATTGGTACTGCCTCTTTGATCACCAGAACTACTAATGATATTACCCAGGTGGAAAGGGTTACTATAATGATGCTTAGATTAATGCTTAGAGCACCAATGCTATTAATAGGTAGTGTTATTATGGCTATTACCAGGGATGTGAAACTTTCACTATTCATAGTGTTTATTGTACCAATATTAATTCTACTGGTAATAATTATTTCAAAAAAATCTATGCCCTTATTTAAATCTATGCAGAAAAAACTCGATAAGATAAACCTTATTGTAAGGGAAGGACTTACGGGAATTAGGGTTATAAGAGCATTTAATAGGATAGGGTATGAAAATACTCGCTTTAACAAGGCAAATATTGATTTAAAGGATACAGCGATCAGGGTAAATAAAATAATGGCTATCACCATGCCCCTTATGATGCTTATTATGAATATGAGTATTGTTATTATAGTGTGGTTTGGAAGTATCCGGATTAATAGTGGGGATATGTTGGTGGGGGATTTAATGGCATTTATTCAATATATAATGCAAATCTTATTTTCCCTAATTATGGTATCAATGATATTTGTGATGATTCCCCGGGCCAGTGCTTCTGCAGATAGGATAATAGAGGTATTAGATATTACCCCCAGCATTGTAGATGAAGATAAAGGTATAAAAGGAATTGGAAAGAAAAGGGGTTATTTAGAATTTAAAAATGTGAGTTTTTCCTATCCGGGGGCAGAAAAGCCTGCCATAGAAAATATTTCCTTTTTAGCAAAACCAGGTGAAATAACAGCTATTATTGGTGGCACCGGGTCAGGAAAATCCACCCTTATTAAATTAATTCCTCGTCTTTATGATGTTACAAAAGGCAGTATTTTATTAAACGATATAGATATCCGCCAAATGAGTCAGAAGGATTTACGTTTTAAAATAGGTATAGTTCCGCAAAAAGCAGTCCTATTTTCTGGAACAATTGCTGAAAACATAAGTTATGGTAGGGAAGATGCTTCTATTGAAGAAATCACCCGTGTAGCGGAAATTTCCCAGGCCATGGAATTTATTTCTGAAATGGATGCGGGATTAGAAGCTAATATTTCCCAAGGAGGTACCAATCTTTCCGGAGGACAGAAACAACGTTTGGCAATAGCCCGTGCCTTGATAAAAAAACCAGAAATATATATTTTTGATGATAGTTTTTCTGCCCTTGATTATAATACTGATGCCAAGTTAAGAAAGGCTCTCAGGGAAGAAACCCAGGAAGCAGGAATTATAATTGTGGCACAAAGGGTAACCACAATTATGAATGCAAATACCATCATAGTTTTAGATGAGGGAAAAATTGCAGGTATTGGTAACCATGATGCATTAGTTAAGGATTGTGGAGTCTATAGAGAAATTGTATCATCCCAACTTTCTAAGGAGGAATTAGCATGAAAGAAGAACCTAGAAAAATAAGACCTCCTATGGGAGGAAGGGGTCCAGGTCATGGAATGGGTAGACCAGTGGAAAAGGCAAAGGATTTTAAGGGGACTTTAATAAGACTATTTTCCTATATAAAACCTTATATGGGAAAGATTATTTTAGTGTTTATTGCAGCTAGCTTAAGTACAGCTTTTACCATAATAAGTCCTAAAGTTTTAGGTTATGCCATTACAAACATTTTTGCTAATATAAGCACTAAGCAAAATAGTCTACTTAATCCAATTAATTTTTCTTATATAAAAAGTATTTTATTTATTCTAACAGGTTTATATATAATCAGTTCGGTATTTAATTATATACAACAATATATAATGGCAAAGGTTACTCAAGAAATAGTATTTGATATTAGGGAAGAGGTAAAGGAAAAACTAAACCATCTCCCCTTAAAGTATTTTGATAGGCAAACCCATGGGGAAGTCCTAAGTAGGGTAACAAATGATGTGGATAATATAAGCAGTACATTACAGCAAAGTATTACCCAATCTATTACTTCTGCAATAACCTTAGTAGGGGTTGTTATTATGATGATAACCATAAGTCCTCTTATGACTTTGATGATAGTATCTACCCTCCCCCTTTATTATTTAGTTACTAAGTTTATTGTAAGTCGTTCTCAAAAGTATTTTTCAGCCCAACAAAAAACTTTAGGGGAACTTAATGGTCATATTGAGGAAATGTACACCGGTCATGAAATTATTAAGACATTTAATAGGGAAGAAAATTCTAAGGAAAAGTTTGAAGGAATAAATAATCGGCTTTTTAAATCCAGCCATAGGGCAGCATTTATCTCTGGCACAATCATGCCCCTGATGATGTTTATTGGCAATCTTGCTTATGTAATGGTCTGTGTTATAGGAGGGATATTTGTAACCAAGAGCTTTATCACTATAGGTGATATCCAGGCCTTTATCCAATATGCAAGGCAATTTACCCAACCTATTTCCCAAACTGCAAATATTTCAAATATTATTCAATCTACAATCGCTTCTGCTGAAAGGGTATTTGAAGTCTTAGATGAGGAAGAAGAAATATCTCAACCCATTGAACAAAGACTTATTGCCAACCCTAAGGGTAATGTGAGATTTGAAAATGTTTATTTTGCTTATGAAGAGGACCTACCTGTGATACAGGATATGTCTATTGACGTGAAAAAAGGTCAAACAATTGCAATAGTGGGTCCTACAGGTGCAGGAAAAACCACTTTAGTAAATTTGTTGATGAGGTTTTATGAAATAGATTCGGGAAAGATTATGGTAGATGGGGTAGATATTAGGAAGCTTAGCAGAGGGTATCTGCGAAGCATGTTTGGAATGGTTCTTCAAGATACCTGGCTATTTAATGGGACAATAAGGGATAATATTAGCTATTGTTGCGATAATGCTTCAGAAGATAGAATTATTAGAGCAGCCAAAACTGCCTATGTTGACCATTTTGTCCGTACTTTACCTGATGGCTATGACACTATTATAAATGAAGAAGCTACTAATATTTCCCATGGACAAAAACAACTTTTAACTATTGCCAGGGCAATATTAGCTGATCCAATAATCCTAATTTTAGATGAGGCTACAAGCAGTGTTGATACCAGAACAGAAGTGTTAATCCAGGAAGCGATGAAGAAACTAATGGAAGGCAGGACTAGCTTTGTAATTGCCCATAGATTATCCACAATTAGAAATGCCGATCTTATATTGGTAGTAGATGAAGGAAGGATAATTGAACAAGGAAATCATGAAGAACTAATAAATAAAAAAGGATTTTATGAAAAACTTTACAACACTCAATTTGTAAACCTTAATAAGTAAGAAAACTTAAGGGAGAATTATTCTCCCTTAAGCCAAATTTTATTTATTTGAAATTTTATTTTCATAACTTTCTACCATTTTTTTTACCATTGTACCACCTACATAACCATTTTCTCTGGAAGTTAGTTGACCCTTATCAATTTTATCATAGTCAGTAATACCAAGTTCATTTGCCACCTCAAGCTTGAATTTATCAAGTGCATTTCTAGCTTCTGGAACCACAAGTCTATTACTACTCTTGTTTGACATTGATATTCACCTCCTATTAGATTTTGGTTCTGCAATTTTAGTGTAACCATATAACTTTTTTAAACACTATTTAATTTTTGTCTTAAATGGTAAATATAATAAAAGAATTTCTTTTTGAATTCTTATTTTATGCTAGAATAAGAATAATATTATAATAAAGTGAAGTGAAATCATGGCAAATGCTTTTTCCAGAACAGAAATGCTGCTAGGTGAGGAAAATATAAAAAAATTAAAAAAAATTAAAATTGGAGTTTTTGGCATTGGCGGGGTTGGATCCTACGCAGTGGAAGCATTGGCTCGATCTTCCATTGAATCCTTTGTCCTAGTTGATTATGATGATATAGATATAAGCAATATCAACAGGCAAATACATGCTACCAGCAAAACCATAGGAAGATCTAAGGTAGATGTAATGAAGGAAAGAATATTAGACATAAATCCCCATGCAGATGTTAAGGTATTTAAGAAAATGTATATAAGTGAAAATGGGGAAGAATTATTGTTCCATAACTATGATTATGTAGTGGATGCTATTGATATGGTTACTTCTAAGATAGACTTAATTGAAAGATGCTTTAAAAAGGGCATTCCAATTATTAGTAGTATGGGTGCTGGAAATAAAATAAATCCCACAATGCTGGAAGTGGATGATATTTACAAAACATCTTATTGTCCTTTAGCTCGGGTTATAAGGTCAGAATTAAGAAAAAAAAATATACCCAATCTTAAGGTGGTATATTCTAAAGAAACCCCTTTAAGTCCTTTTAATATCCAAGGTAAAGGAAATAGAAGGCAGGTTCCTGGTAGTGTTTCCTTTGTACCTTCCGTAGCTGGGCTTATTTTAGCTTCAGAGGTAATAAAGGATTTAATCCACCTCCCTATACTCTGCAATAAGTAAATCAACCATTCTACCATAACTTTTTATACCATCTTTTTGAAAATTTGATTTTAGGTAGGCATTATTGACTTTACTGGATGTTCTTTCTATTGGACCCTTATATTTATCCCAGAAGTTATTTATTTCGGTTAAATCCCTCCTGACTCCCTCAGAATAACTTTTTCTTAAATTATTATAGCTATTAGTATCATATTTGTACAAGTTATTCATAGAATGTATTAAGGCTAATAGCATACCAGAATATTGAAAGTCCTTATCCGGATGATGTATACAAGCTAGGTAGGCAATATAATTAGCCTCATCTTCCCTTGCAAAACCCTGCTGATGTGCCATTTCATGGGCTGTGGTATTAGGCAACATAGGTTGGGGAACCATAGTATTTACATTGGCTTCCCCAGTAAAGGGAAAATAAACCCCTGCTATACCTGCATAGGATAAGGCCTTTGAGAATATAACACCTTTAGGATTGCTGGTTTTTAAATTAAAAAAACTATATTTTTTACCTAATTCATCATAGCCTAATTGGGACCTTTGGGATATATTTTCGAAACTATCATCAATATAAGTTATACCAAATTCATCTTCATTTATATTTTTTCTTAAAGTATTTGTTTTTTCGATTAGGTTTTCACATAAAGATTGTAAAGTTTCAATAGATGCTGGCTTAACTTCGAGATTAATAATATTTGAAAGGGGAAGTCTATGGTAATTAAGCCCCCAGACTACAATAAATACAAAATAAAGTATAGAAAAGAGTAATAATATATTTAAGAATCCCTTAATAATCATTATCCTTCCTTCAAATTTGTGTACAAGTTTGTAAATAAATTTAACTATAGAAAATAAGGCAAATAAAAAAAATAAATATAATAATATTTCTCCCAGGGAGAATTTAAATAAATGTGAGATAAAAAATAAAAATTTATTTATGATTAAATAAAATCCTTGGGAATAAAAACTTTCTATAAAAACAGTATTTTTTGAGGCTAAAAAGGTCAATACAAGACTTATAGGGAATAGAAGAATTAGGAAATACAAGGGACATTCCTCCTAGTAATATTATATCTATTATAACATTTTGAATCCTAAATAATAATATACTAGTAAGGTTTAATAAATAATGTAAAAAGTTTCAAAAATCTTGTAACAAAAGTTTGTATAGATTAACAAATAATGTTACAATACAAATAAATAAACGAATTTTTATTTTCTTTGCTTTTAAAAATTGTGGGGGAGAGGGAATGAAAGTGATAGATAGGATAAAAGCTTTTTCGGATTTTCTTAAGAGTAGTTTAAAAAGTTTTGATGGATTCAATGTGAAAAAGTATAAGTATTATAAAAAAACCATAGTAATTTCGTCAATGATAATCGCTTTTTTTATAATAGGATTTTTCATTTATCAAAGCGGATTTTCCTATCAGGTGACAATGAATGGAGAAGAAATAGGTGTTGTTAAAGATACATCTATAGCAGAACAAGCCCTGAAAGAAGTAGAGGAAGAAGTGTTTGCAAAACATGGTGAAAGGGCACATTTTGATAGCGACATTGAATATGAAAGAGTTAGAGTAAAAAAAGATTTATATTTAGACCAAGACCAGGTATTCGAATTAATATTAAAAAAAGCTGAAGTCTTAAAACCTGCAACAGTCATTGTAATTGATGGTGAGGAAAAACTAATAGTTTCATCAGAGGAAATTGCTGAAGACTTGTTAAATGAAATGAAGAAGCCCTATACAAAGAAAGCAAAGGAAAAAGACAATATTGAATTACTAGAAGTTACCTTTTCACAAAAGGTAG
>CAYMVC010000074.1:0-7013 GCA_964393755.1 uncultured Eubacteriaceae bacterium
TATAAATAGTAAAAAGGTCATCTAAAAGGATAGAAGAATATGAAAATAAATAAAGAAGAAGTACTAAGATATTTAGGTTATAAGGGTCAGTATTTAGATGAGAAAATAGATAAACTAATAGACCAAGCAATTAATGAAATAAATAGTAAGATAAAGGTAAGGTCAGCCTATAGGTTTTTTCAGTTGGAGGAGAAAGGCGAAAAGCTTTTAATTAAGGGAACAAATGTAGAACTTTTGGGTAAGGATATTAGGAGACACTTAAAAAATACAAAAGATTGTATAATAATGGCTGCCACTTTGGGTCATGAAGTAGACAGGCTTATTAGATATTATGAAAAGGTAAGTATGACTAGGGCATTAATACTAGATGCTACCGCCTCGGTAGCAATAGAGGAAGCTATAAATAAATTGAATGGGGATTTGGAGAAAGAAGTTTTTATGGATAATAAGATATTCACATCTAGATATAGCCCGGGCTATGGGGATTTACCCTTAAGTATTCAAGGTGGGTTGTTAGATATATTAGGGGCAAAAAAGTCCATTGGTCTTACCGCCAATGCGCATAATATACTCATTCCTAGAAAATCTATAACTGCCATTTTGGGAATAGTCGCTGGGTCAGTTGTAAATAATGAAACATCATGTGAACATTGTAATATGAGGAATAATTGTGATTTTTCCAAAGGAGGAAAAGGTTGTGGAAATTAAAGAAAGATTAGAAAATGGTATATTAATATTTGATGGAGGAATGGGGACAATGATCCAAAATTCAGGATTAAAGTTGGGCGACCTTCCAGAGACCTTAAATATTCATTCACCAGAAACAATTATTAATATACATAAATCCTATATAGAAGCCGGATCACAAGTTATAACCACTAACACCTTTGGAGCTAACCAGCTTAAACTAAATAATACCGGTTATACAGTAGAAGAGATAATAGACAGGGCTATAGACAATGCAAAAAGGGCCAAGGGTGATAAAGATGTTTTTATTGCCTTAGATATAGGACCTATAGGAGAACTTTTAGAACCAATGGGAACCTTATCCTTTGCGGATGCCTATAGTATATTTAAAAGGCAGATAGTCCAAGGTGTTAAATCAGGGGTAGACTTAATTCTTATAGAGACTATGACAGATCTCTACGAAATAAAGGCTGCCCTCCTTGCAGCTAAAGAAAACGCCAGCCTTCCGGTCTTTGCTACTATGAGTTTTGAAGAAAATCATAGAACTTTCACCGGTTCCACCCCAGAGTCAATGGTTCTTATATTAGAGGGATTAGGAGCAGATGTCCTAGGGATAAATTGCTCCCTCGGTCCAAAGGAAATAGAACCTATATTAGATAAAATACTTAAGTTATCTAAGCTGCCTATTATGATTCAGGCCAATGCAGGCCTACCGGAAATAGTCAATGGTATTACCACCTATAATGTTACACCTGAGGAATTTGGCCACTATAGTAAAAGATTTGTGGAAAAAGGTGTTAGGGTTATTGGAGGATGTTGTGGTACTACAGATGAACATATAAGGGTAGTGGTAAACACATTAAAGGGTGCTAAAGCTACAAGACCCATAGTTACGCCCCTTAGTGGCATATGCACCCCAACAAAGACAGTATATATAGACCAGGTCAGGGTGGTAGGGGAAAGAATTAATCCTACCGGTAAAAAGGCTTTTAAAACTGCCCTTAAAAATAATGATTTAGACTATATTATTAGGGAAGCCATAGAACAAGTAGAAGCTGGGGCTTCAATCCTAGATATCAATGTAGGTTTACCTGAAATAAATGAGGAAGAAATGATGGAAAGGCTTATTAAGGAGATTCAATCCATATTAGATATTCCCCTCCAGATTGATTCCACCCAAGCTCAGGTTATAGAAAGGGCCTTAAGGATTTATAATGGGAAGGCAATAGTGAACTCAGTAAATGGTGAAGAAAAGGTGTTAAACTCCATACTACCTATTGTGAAGAAATATGGTGGGGCTGTAGTAGGTCTAACCTTAGATGAGAATGGTATTCCCAATAAGGCTGTAGATAGGTATAAAATTGCAGAGAAAATAGTAAAAAAAGCCGATGAATATGAGATAGCTAGGGAAGATATATATATTGATACCCTAGTTTTGACGGCGGCAGCCCAACAAGAAGAGGTGAAGGAGACCTTAAAGGCTTTAAGGCTGGTAAAGGAAGGACTAGGAGTTAAGACCATATTAGGGGTTTCTAATGTTTCCTTTGGTTTCCCAAATAGGGAATTAATTAATAGGACTTTTCTTGCTGCTGCCCTATATGAAGGCTTGGATTTGGCAATGATTAACCCCTTAGATAGGGCTATGATGGATACTATTCATGGATCAAACCTGCTATGGAATATGGATAAGGGCGGACAAAAGTATCTTTCATATTTTCAGAAAAACAGGGGAGATAAAGGGCTTAATAAAAATACTCTGAAGGATAATTTAAGCCTACAGGATATTATATTAAAGGGGATTAAGGATAAATCGAAAGATGCCACCCTTGATTTATTGAAAGATAATGAACCCTTGGATATTGTAAACAACTACCTAGTACCAGCCCTAGATATTGTAGGTGAAAGATATGAAAAAGGGGAGATATTTTTACCCCAATTAATCCAATCTGCAGAAACAGTCAAACCCGCCTTTCAGGTTATAAAGGAAAGTTTAGAAGGGACATCTAAGAGAAATATAACAAAGGGTAAAATCTTACTTGCTACAGTAAAGGGAGATATCCATGATATAGGAAAGAATATTGTTAAGGTTCTTTTAGAAAATTATAATTATGAAATCCTAGATTTAGGAAAGGATGTGCCAATAGATAAAATAGTTAAAGTGGCTACTGAGGAGGAAATAAAATTAATTGGTCTAAGTGCCCTTATGACAACTACTGTAAAAAGTATGGAGGAAACAATAAAGGAATTAAAAAAAGTTAAATCAGATATTATTATAATGGTAGGGGGAGCAGTCCTAAATAGGGAATATGCTGACCTAATAGGGGCAGATTACTATGCAAAGGATGGAAAGGGAGCCGTGGAAATCGCAAGAAATATTCTTAAGTAGGTATTAGGGGTTAAGAGTGATTTTTTTGGACAGAGGTCTGTCAAAAAGTAGTTTGATTTAGAAAATTCATTATGATAAAATATTTATAGGGTTATAGTATTGTGATATGTCCCAAGATTGGTAATTAGTTAGCCACTTGGTCATACATATCTAAAAAATATTAAGGGGGAATTTGGATGTCCAAAGAAAATTTAAGTCCATTGGAAAATGCCCAAAAACAAGTTAGGGAAGCTTGCCAGGCATTAAAATTGCAAGATGAAGTTTATGAATTTCTTAAGGAACCATTAAGGGTAATAGAGATTTCTATCCCTGTTAAAATGGATGACGGTTCAGTGAAAGTTTTTAAGGGCTATCGAGCAATGCATAATGATGCTGTTGGACCTGGTAAGGGTGGGGTAAGATTTCACCCAAATGTAAACCTTGAAGAGGTAAAGGCTTTATCAATATGGATGACTTTTAAATGCTGTGTAACAGGGATTCCATATGGTGGGGGCAAAGGTGGAATTACAGTTGATCCCTCTCAACTCTCTGAAGGAGAATTAGAAAGACTATCTAGGGGATATATTCAGGGATTACATAAATACTTGGGGGAAAAGATTGATGTACCAGCTCCTGATGTAAATACCAGTGGCAAAATAATGTCCTGGATGGTAGACGAGTTTTGTAAGCTTAAGGGAGAACAAAACTTAGGAGTTATCACTGGAAAGCCCGTAGGATTTGGAGGTTCAAAGGGTAGGACTGAGGCCACAGGTTTTGGCGTGGCAGTGGTAGCCAGGGAAGCCGCAAAGAAATATGGCTTAGATATTACCAAATCCAAAGTTGCTATACAGGGCTTTGGTAATGTAGGTAGTTTTACAGTTAAGAATGTCCAAGACCAAGGAGCTACTATAGTGGCTATAGGAGAATGGGATAGGGAAATAGGAACCTATGCCCTTTATAATGAAGAAGGATTAGACTATTATGATTTGGCACAATATAAGAAAGAACAAGGCTCTATTGTAGATTATCCAAAGGCTAAGAGGATTTCCCTAGAAGAATTCTGGAAATTAGAAGTGGATATTTTAATTCCAGCGGCCTTGGAAAATGCTATTACAGAAAAGGAAGCAGAATTAATTAATGCAAAATTAATTTGTGAAGCAGCTAATGGTCCAACTACAGTGCATGCTGATGAAATTTTAAATAAAAGAGGCATTCCCTTAACACCAGATATTCTTACAAATGCAGGGGGAGTTACAGTTTCATACTTTGAATGGGTTCAAAATCTATATGGATATTATTGGAGTGAAGAGGAAGTTGTAGAAAAAGAAGAAATAGCTATGGTTGAAGCCTTCAATAATATTTGGAAGATTGTAGAGGACTATAAGGTTTCCTTTAGAAAGGCAGCCTACATGTTTTCAATAAAGAAGGTTGCAGAAACAATGAAGTTAAGAGGTTGGTATTAAAATCATATAGTAGTAGATTAAGACATATAAAAAACAATATGGTGGTTTCCACCATATTGTTTTTGTGGTCTAAGGTATAACCTTATACCAATTTAACATCAATTAGGGATACAAATTCTTTGCCCTATTTGAAGATTATTAGGGTTTACCCCTGGGTTAGCCCTTTGAATAGCTTCTACAGTGGTATTATACCTTTGGGCTAGTTTATAGAAGGTATCCCCTGAGCGGATTACATACGCAAATGTTCCTGAGGGACATCCCCCTGGTGGTGTTGTACCACTTGGAATACAAATCTTTTGACCTATTTGAAGGTTATTAGGATTTACCCCTGGGTTAGCCCTTTGAATAGCTTCTACAGTGGTATTATACCTTTGAGCTAGGCTATAGAAGGTATCCCCTGAACGAATTGTATATTCAAATGTTCCTGAAGGGCATCCCCCCGGTGGTGGTGTAGTCCCACTGGGAATACAAATTATCTGTCCTATTTGAAGGTTATTAGGATTTACCCCTGGGTTAGCCCTTTGAATAGCTTCCACAGTGGTATTATACCTTTGGGCTAGGCTGTAGAAGGTATCTCCTGAACGAATTGTATAGGCAAAGGTTCCAGAAGGACATTGTCCTGGTGGTGGTGTAGTTCCGCTAGGAATACAAATTCTTTGTCCTACCTGAAGATTATTAGGGTTTATCCCCGGATTGGCAGCCATTATTGCTTCCACAGTGGTATTAAATCGTTGAGCCAAACTAAAGATAGTATCTCCTGGTCGAATTATATAGGCAAAGGTACCTGAAGGACATCCGCCTGGTGGTGGTGTAGTTCCACTAGGAATACAAATTCTTTGACCTACCTGAAGATTATTAGGATTTATCCCTGGATTGGCAGCCATTATTGCCTCCACAGTGGTGTTAAATTGGTGAGCCAAACTAAATATGGTATCTCCTGGTCGAATTATATAGGCAAAGGTACCTGAAGGACATTGTCCAGGTGGTGTAGCACCAGGAATACAAATTCTTTGACCTACTTGAAGATTATTAGGGTTTATCCCTGGATTGGCAGCAATTATTGCATCCACAGTAGTATTAAATCGTTGGGCCAAAGTAAAGATGGTATCCCCTGGACGAACAATATATGCAAAAGTACCGGAAGGGCAACTACCTGGGGCTGGTGACCCCATAGGCACGCAGATTACCTGGCCAACTCTTAAATTAGCAGGGTTAATGCCTGGATTTGCTCTAATTATATCATTTACAGTAGTGTTATGCCTTATGGCAATACTAAATAGTGTATCACCCGCCATTATCCTATATGGAACAGTACCTATTGGACAATTTGGATTATTAAAATTCATAAAATTCACCTCCTTATTTCTCTAACAGTATATTCCTATAGGTTCAAAAATGTTAAGAGTAGAATGAAATAATTTTATCCCAGTTAGTTTTGCATAAGCAGGGTACAATGTTCGGCTTTTATTTTAGAATTGGAATATATTTTGACAAAAAATATAAAAATGTTCGTACTTTTTTATTGACATGGCGAAAAGTATTTGATATTATTTAACTACAAATAAATATGACTCACTCATATAAATCCAGTAATATGGACTGGGCGTTTCTACCAAACAACCGTAAATTGTTTGACTATGGGTGAAACATTTGCCTTATTTTCTTTAAAGGATCTGGTATTTTTATGGCTTGGTTTCACTTATAGACCGGGTCATTTTATTTTTGGAAGGAATAAGAACTGTTAAATAGTCTAAAACTATAGACTAGCTTAATGTTCTAAGGAATCTTATTTTTTTCTTACTATATTACAAGGGAGGATATTAAAAATGGGTAACGGACCAAATCAACTAGCCCCAGATAGCAGTTTTTTAGAAAGAACCTTCAAACTGCGTGAAAATGGGACAAATGTAAGAACAGAAATTATGGCAGGTATTACTACTTTTATTACAATGGCTTACATAATTTTTGTTAATCCAAGTATATTAAAGGAAGCTGGAATGAACGCCCAGGGTTTATTTGGGGCAGAAGCAGCAGAACTAAGTATGGTATCAGATCCAGTAATTGGTTCTGTCTTTATTGCCACCTGTTTGGCAGCAGTGGTAGGCACCTTAATAATGGGATTATATGCAAACCTACCCTTTGGTTTAGCACCAGGTATGGGATTAAATGCATTTTTCGCTTATAGTGTTGTATTAGGATTAGGTTATACATGGCAACAAGCTCTAGCAGCTGTATTTATTTCAGGAATCTTATTTATTATAATGTCTTATTCAGGTATCAGAAAGGGTATTGTAGATGCCCTTCCCCAATCCCTAAAAAATGCAATAACTGGTGGTATAGGATTATTTATTGCCTTTATAGGTTTGATTAATGGTCATATTATTGTGGATGACCCTGCTACCTTAGTGGGTTTTGGGAATTTTACTGAGCCAAGAACAGTTTTAGCCCTTATTGGATTAGCTATTACTGGAATTCTGATGGTTAGAAAGGTAAGAGGT
>CAYMVC010000075.1:0-3496 GCA_964393755.1 uncultured Eubacteriaceae bacterium
AATATAGATAATGGTGTAGCTGAAGTAATAGAAAAGTTTATAATGGAGGGATAGATTTGTCAGACTTAAAAATAGAGGAGTTTAGTTCAGATTTAGGCTTAGAAATAATATATCCAAGCAGTAATTCTAGCTTAGATATAACAAATAGTGATATTAATCGTCCCGGTCTGCAATTATACGGATTTTATGAATATTTTGATCAAGATAGGGTGCAAATTATTGGGAAGGCAGAATGGAGCTATCTAACTTCCCTATCCAAGGAAAAAAGAGAAGAAAAGATAGAAACTTTTTTCTCCTATTACTTTCCTTGTCTAATAATAGCTTGGAACCTAGAGGTTTTTGATGAATTATTGGAAAGTGCAAAAAAACATGATAGAACAATATTTAGAACCTCCCTTCATACCACTACAATTATGAATAGAATAATAGGTTATTTAGACAATAAACTTGCACCAAATATTAGAATTCACGGTACCTTAGTGGAGGTTTATGGAATAGGCATCTTTATCTCCGGGACTAGTGGTGTGGGAAAAAGTGAAATTGCCTTGGAATTAGTAAATAGGGGTCATCGTTTAATAGCTGATGATTTAGTGGAAATAAAACAGATAGAGGGAGAAAACTTAATAGGCTCAGCACCGGAGATTTTAAGACATTTTATAGAAATAAGGGGAATAGGAATATTAGATGTAAAATCTTTATATGGGGTGGGGGCTGTTAAAAACAATGTGGCAATTAGTATGGTTATAGAACTGGAGAGATGGGAAGAAAACAAGCACTATGAAAGGTTAGGAATAGATACCCAGTATACAAAAATAATTGATGTTTCCATACCAAAGGTAATTATTCCAGTTAGACCTGGTAGGAACCTTTCCATAATTATAGAAACTGCTGCCAGAAATTATAGGGAAAAAGTAATGGGATACAATCCGGCTGTTGAGTTTGTAGAAAGATTGGGGGATAATCCTTTACTGGAAGAAGATTTTTAGAATAGGAAAATATTTAAATAAAAAGACTACTATTGTTATGGTTTTTATATAATAAACTAATAATAGAATTAATAATACTTTTAGGAAGTGAATGAAATGGAAAGAAAAATAGATAAACGATTGCTGGGAATAGTTAATGCAGATCAAGTCCTATTAAATGAACCAATGAAAAATCATACATCTTTTAAAGTTGGTGGTCCTGTAGACATAATGATCCTACCTAAAACTGTAGATGAAATAATAGGCATTCTAAGACTGATTAAGACGGAAAAACTTCCACTTTACATAATGGGAAATGGAAGCAACCTATTGGTGAGAGACAAGGGAATAAGGGGTTGTGTCATAAAGATAGGAAGGAACATGAGTAAGGTAGAAATAGAAGGGGAAAGGGTAAAGGCACAGACCGGTGTCTTATTATCACGACTTTCAAAGGTCTTACTTAGAAATCGATTATCCGGATTCGAATTTGCCAGTGGAATTCCCGGCAGTCTTGGGGGTGCTGTCACTATGAATGCAGGTGCTTATGGGGGAGAGATGAAGGATGTTTTAGAAAGGATTGAGATAATAGATAGGGAAGGAAATATATGCGAATTAGCAGGGGAAGAAATGAAATTAGGATATAGAACAAGTGCAGTCCAGGGGAAGGATGTAATTGTATTATCTGCTACTATGAACTTTACAAAGGGAAATTATGAAGAAATTAGGGCGAAAATTTTAGATTTAGATTTTAGGAGAAAGTCAAAGCAACCCCTGGAATGGCCCAGTGGGGGAAGTACCTTTAGAAGACCAGAGGGATATTTTGCAGGTAAATTAGTTCAGGATGTGGGCTTAAGAGGGTTTACAATGGGTAGGGCACAGGTTTCAGATCTCCATTGTGGTTTTGTTATTAATAAGGGGGATGCGACAGCAGATGAAATAATCACCCTAATCTCTTATATTCAGGGAAAGGTAAAGGATAAGTTTGGGGTGGACCTGCAAACAGAGGTAAAAATAATAGGGGAAGAATAGGAAATTGAAAGGAGAAAATAATGCGTTTTGTAATTATTACCGGATTATCAGGGGCAGGAAAAAGTCAAGCTATCAAGGCATTTGAAGACTTGGATTATTATTGTATAGATAATTTACCTCCTAAGCTAATACAAAAATTTGCCGACTTATGTATCCAATCCCAGGGCAAAATGGATAAGGTGGCCCTAGTTATTGATATTAGGGGGGGTATATTCTTCGATGATTTAATTGAAGAACTTAAAGGATTAAATATGGGGGAATATTCCTATGAAATATTATTCTTAGATGCTAGCGACCAAGTGTTGATTAAGAGATTTAAAGAAACTAGAAGGAAACATCCTTTGGCGCCTTCTAACCTAGTATCTGAGGGTATCAAAGAAGAGAGAAAGAAATTAAAGAGCATAAAAGAATTGGCAGATAATATCATTGATACATCAGGTCTAAAACCTAAGGAATTAAAAGAGGAAATAGTTAAGGTATATAGGGACAAAGAAAAGCAAGGAAAGATGCTTATTAACATATTATCCTTTGGTTTTAAGCATGGGATACCTTTGGAAGGAGATCTGATTTTTGATGTGAGGTTTCTGCCAAACCCTTTTTATATTGAACATTTACGACCCCAATCTGGGAAAGATAAGGAAGTTAAGGACTATGTTTTAAGTTTTCCGGAAACCATGGAGTTTATTAAAAAGTTGGAAGATATGATTGATTTTTTACTACCTTTCTATATAAAGGAAGGCAAATTCCAGTTAGTAATCGGTATAGGATGTACAGGAGGCCAACATCGTTCTGTTACAATTTCTAACCACCTATACGAAAGCCTAAAGGAAAAGGGTTATTGGGTGGCTATTAACCATAGGGACGTAAATAAAGATAGAAAGGCGAAAGAAAATGGATAAAAATTTAAAAAGGGGACCAAAGGTAGTAGTTATTGGTGGTGGCACCGGAACTTCTGTGATATTAAGGGGGTTAAAGAAATATACATCAAATATTACTGCTATTATTACTGTTGCTGATGATGGGGGGAGTTCTGGTAAGCTAAGGGAGGATTTGGGCATGTTACCACCCGGGGATATTAGAAGCTGCATCCTTGCTCTGGCAGATACTGAACCGATAATGGAGCAACTTCTTCAATATAGGTTTGAAGAGGGAATTCTCAAGGGACAAAACTTTGGTAATTTGTTTATAGCTGCAATGAATGAAATAACAGGAAATTTTGAAGAAGCAATTAGGAAGATCAGTGATGTTTTGAAGGTGAAAGGAACTGTATTACCAGTGTCTTTAGAAAATATAACCTTAATTGCAGAATTAGAAAATGGGGAATTTGTATCAGGGGAATCTCAAATTCCTAAGGTAGCTCTAGAAAAAAAATCACACATTAAAAGAGTATCCATCCATCCAGCTAAAGCTGCCCCATTAAAGTTTGCCTTGGAGGCTATTGATCAAGCAGATGCCATTATCTTAGGTCCAGGAAGTCTTTATACAAGTATAATTCCCAATCT
>CAYMVC010000075.1:3506-7010 GCA_964393755.1 uncultured Eubacteriaceae bacterium
AATCTTTTGGTAGAGGGATTAGTAGAAGGGATTTGCCAAGCAAAGGCAATCAAGATATATATAACCAATATAATGACCCAACCAGGAGAAACAGATAACTATACTATAATGGATCATATAAAGGCAATTCTTAGCCATTCTAATGAAACAAAAGATCCTATAATAGACTACATAATTACTAATAATGGTGAAATTCCAGATTACCTTGTGGAGAAATATAGGATGGAGGGGGCAAGTATGGTGGCTTGTGAAGGACAAGGTCCAGACTGTCCTTATAAATTTATCATTGATGATTTTGTTGAAATTAAAAAGCACTATGTTAGACATGATGCAGATAAACTTGCCTATTCTATATATCAATTAATAGCTGAGGAAAAGTTATCTAAAGATTTAAAAAGAAGTGTAGACTATAATCACTTGAAACAACTATTAGGGAAATACAAGGAAAGTTCTTAATAAAACTTTAAGGGTAAAGGACCCGCCTGCTTAGTAGGGGAGGGGCTCTGCCCCTCCCTAAAGGTCCCTAATTGTCTATATTCTTATAATTCCATATAATAGGTGTTAATTACATTCTTCACCTTTGCCAGCTCATTTAATAATCCATCATCTACTTCCTTATCTACTCCGAAAATACCAATGGCAGTGCCTTTAAGTTTATTTCGACCTACCTGCATATTTCCAATATTAATATCACTATTCCCTAAAATAGTACCAAACTTACCTATTATTCCAGGTTTATCTATATGGTCTGTTATAATTAAATGTCCTTCAGGAATAACATCAATTGTGGATCCATTAAAGTTTACAAACCTTGGTCCATATCCGTTTAAGAGGGTACCTGAAATATATTTTTCCTCTTCACTGGTGGTCAGTCTTACAGTTATTAGGTTGGTAAAACCATGGGTTTTAGAAGAACGAATATCTCTCACTTCAATATTTCTTCTCTTTGCCATGATTTCCGCATTAACATCATTTACCTCACTTATCCCCATATGGGGCCTTAGAATTCCTTTTATAATATTCCTGGTTAGATAATCAATTTCCTGTTCTGCAATATCACCGGAATAGGTAATTTCAATTTTTTGAATAGCTCCAGTGATGATATTTGAAATAAATGCCCCCAATTTTTCTGCCAACACAATAAAAGGTCTTATATGATTTAGAATATCAGGAGGTAGGGATGGCATATTTATTGCATTTTTAAAGGGAACACCTGATAAATAATTATAGATTTCCTGGGCCACATCTACAGCCACATTTAATTGGGCTTCTTTAGTGGAAGCGCCTAAATGGGGAGTGGTGATAACCCTGGGATGTTTTAATAAGGGGCTATCCACAGGAGGTTCATTTTCATATACATCAAAGGCTGCTCCATCAACAATGCCCTCATCCAATGCTTTAATTAGGGCTTCCTCCCTGATAATACCACCCCTGGCACAATTTATTATATGAACTCCTCTTTTCATTTGTTGGAATTCATCATCATCTATCATATATTTTGTTTCCTTGGTAAGGGGTGTATGGATAGTTATAAAATCTGCTTGTTGGATAACATCCTTAATAGTTCCTATCCTAATTCCTATTTTTTTAGCCTGATCTTCTGTTATAAAGGGATCATAGGCAATAACGTCCATATTAAAAGCCTTAGCTCTTTTAGCCATACCGGTCCCAATACGACCAATCCCTATAATGCCTAAAACCTTATTGTTTAATTCCACACCTACATATTTTTTTCTGTTCCATTGACCTTTTTTTAAATCCCCATGGGCCTGGGGGAGCCATCTAGCCATTGACATTAACATTGCAAAGCTAAGTTCTGTTGTAGATATGGTATTTCCGTCGGGTGCATTTATCACAGCTATACCATGTTCAGTGGCAGTTTTCAGATCAATATTATCAATACCCACACCGGCCCTACCAATAACCAATAGATTTTTACCGGCATCAATAATATCCTTTGTCACCTTTGTTTGACTCCTTACCAACAATCCATGGTAATTTCCTATTATGGATTTAAGTTCATCTGGACTTAGGTCAGTCTTAATGTCTACCTCTAAATCTTCTGCCTCCATGAGGCTTTGTAACCCTACTTTGGATATATTATCACTTACTAATACCTTTTTCATCACACCAAACCTCCTCTGCTGCCCTTATCCCTGATCATAGCTCTATAGGATAGTCTAACTACCTAAGTGCCATCTCCAGACCATTAATAGTTGTTAAAATATCTAGGGGATGAATGTAACCCATATGGCCTATTCTAAATATTTTACCTTTAAGGTCTCCCTGTCCCCCTGCAATGATAATTTTATAGTCCTCCCGTAAGACCTTTATAAGGTCTTTAACATCTAACTGAGCATTTCCCATTACCCCAGTCACTGTGGAAGAAGCGCTATCATCGTTTTCTATTAATAAATCTAAATTTAGGGCCCTTATGGCGGCTCTTAACATATCTCTTATTAATCTATGTCTTATAAAGACATTATCCAGCCCTTCATTATTTATCTTGTCCAAAGATTTGGATAAGCCAAATACCAAGGAAACAGGACCAGTAAAGGGTGTAGTATTATTACCCATATTCTTTCTATAGGAAATTAAATCAAAATAAAACTTTGGCCCTTTGTGGTCTTCTATTATATGCCGCCATGCCTTTTGGCTAACGGAGATAAGGGCAAGACCGGGAGCTAAGCCTAAAGCCTTATGAGAAGCAGTTACCACAATATCAATTCCCCAATCATCCATATGCAAATCCATACCCACTAAGGCAGAAACACTGTCTACAACTAATAATGCAGGTGTGTCTTTTACAATTTCACCTATTTCCTTAACTGGGTTTACCACAGTTGTGGAGGTTTCACAATGGGTAAGAAAAACAGCCTTAATATCAGGGTTTTCAGATAATATATTTTTAATTCTTTGGGGATTTGCCACTTGACCCAATTCATATTTATCTACTATTACCTTTGCCTTAAAGGCATTACATATTTTGGCAAACCTTTGACCAAAAACTCCTGTTTCAACGATTAGGACATGATCTCCTGGTTCTACAATATTTGCCACTGCCATCTCTAAGGCACCTGTTCCACTGGCAGCAACAACAAATACATCTTCTTTGGTTTTGAAAATGCCCTTAGCCTTTTCACAGGTATTTCTAAACATATCGGAAAAGTCCTTGCTTCTATGGGCAAGAATTGTTTTACCCATTTCCCTGTTAACCTCGGGAGAAATAGGTGTTGGTCCGGGTATTCTCAAATGTTGATATTCACTAAACATAAAAACTCCTCCTTTACAAAAATAAAAACCTTCCGCCCCAATAATCCGGGGCGAAAGGACTCTTTCGCGATACCACCCTAATTCACTATTATTTCGCAATAATAATCTCGGTAGGTAGTGAAACACTATCTACAAATCATAACGGACTTACCCGATTAAACCTACTAATATTTCGGCCTAATGACTCCAGAACGCTACTTTGAAGAGGTATCTATCAGTTTCCACCAACCA
>CAYMVC010000076.1:0-576 GCA_964393755.1 uncultured Eubacteriaceae bacterium
CCTTCTTTTAAATCCGGAAGTAGGGTATCCTTATCCTCCTCTTTATTATCATCCTTGCCTTCTTTATAAACTAACATAAATCCTGGGAAGATCAATTTAGAACCGCTTGCCCTAAACAGATATTTACCCGATACAATACTTACAGAAATGGTATCAAAAATTGCCTGGCTCATTTGGCTTGCCACAAAACGCTCCCAAATTAATTTATAAAGTCTAAATTGGTCCCTAGACAGGGAATCCTTTATCTCATTCGGGGTTTTATAGGTGGAAGTAGGCCTAATACCTTCGTGGGCATCTTGAACCTTCTTAGATTTGCTGGGTTCCTTTCCCCTATTACCCAAATATTTATCACCATATTCACTGATTATAAATTTACTACATTCATCTTTGGCTTCTTCAGATATCCTAGTAGAATCAGTTCTTATATATGTAATAAGACCTACTAAGCCTTCTTTTTTTAACTTAATTCCCTCATATAATTGCTGGGCTATCATCATTGTCTTTCTCGATGTAAAATTTAACTTTCTAGATGCTTCCTGTTGTAAGCTGCTGGTGGTAAAAGGCAAAGATGGATTT
>CAYMVC010000076.1:586-6809 GCA_964393755.1 uncultured Eubacteriaceae bacterium
GAGCCTGCTCCAAATAGTCGATATAGAATCGTCTTTTTCATTTTTTAGGTCTATCTTCTTATCTTTCTCTCCATAGAATTTGGCTTGGAAACTAGTCTTTCTATTTTCTTTATTTAAAAAGGCTAATATAGACCAGTATTCTTCTGGTACAAAATTCTCTATTTCCTTTTCCCTGTCAACTATTATTCGGGTGGCAACAGATTGTACCCTACCTGCACTTAGACCTTTTCTAATCTTTTTCCACAAGAGTGGACTTATTTTATAACCTACAAGTCTGTCTAAGATTCTACGAGCTTGTTGGGAATTAACTAAATCCCTATCTATTTCCCTTATATTCTTCAAAGAATTCCTTACTGCATTTTTAGTTATTTCATTAAATTCTATTCTGCATTTAATATTTTCGTCAATACCTAGTTGTTTTGCTAAATGCCATGAAATAGCCTCCCCTTCCCTATCAGGGTCAGTGGCCAGTAGAACTCTTTTAGCCTTTTTACTTTCTTTTTTTATTTTATCTAAAACAGGACCTTTTCCCCTAATAGTGATATATTTAGGTTGGAAATCATTTTCCACATCTATTCCTAATTGACTTTTAGGTAAATCCCTTATATGACCTATGGTAGCCTCTACAGTATATTTGCTTTTCCCTAAAAACTTTTCTATTGTTTTTGCTTTTGCAGGTGATTCAACTATTACTAAGGTCTTTTCCATTATCTTACACCCCCATAATCTACAATGTAACATTATAACAGAATTAATTATTTTATCAAATGAGAAATATTAATTTTTTATAAAAAGCCTTTTTCCAAGGGGTTTTTATTATCCTATTACATAGTAGAGATTTCTATGTTTTTCAATTATTCCCTTAAGTTCCAGCATTGTTAAACTGCTATTTACTACTGAAGGGGAATAGTTACATAAGTTTATAATATCATTGGACTGATTATAGCCCATTTTAATTTTTTCTAATACTTCCTTTTCTTCCTTAGATAAAGCCTTATAATCAATAAATTCATTTTGATCTTGATTAGATTCATCATTTATAGATGATATTTCTGTTTTAATATAGGGTACTAGGTCTTCTAATATATCCTCTACCCTAGTTACTAGTTTTGCACCTTCTTTTAATAAATTATTTGAACCTTTATTATATTGGGTGCCTATATTTCCAGGTATGGCATAAACATCCCTACCCTGTTCTAAGGCAAATTCTGCAGTTATTAGGGAACCACTTTTTTCTCCTGCCTCTATAATTATTGTTCCTAAAGATAGACCACTTATTATTCTATTTCTAGCTGGAAAATTATTTGCCTTTGGTAAAGTTTTTAAAGGGTATTCTGAAACTACTAGCCCTTTCCTCTCTATTTCCCCCATAAGTTCTTTATTCTCTGTGGGATATATTACGTCTACCCCACAACCAAGAACTGCTATAGTTTTACCCTTTGCCTGTAAGGCCCCCCTATGGGCATAGGAATCTATTCCCTTAGCCATACCGCTGACAATAATAATACCCAGAGAAGCAAGCTGGAATGCAAGCTTTTCTGCCGTTTTTAAACCATAGTAGCTTGCCTTTCGGGAACCTACTATGGATATGGATACTTCTTCTATATCCATACTTCCCCTGGAATACAAAATAGCCGGTGGGTCATATATCTCCTTTAATAAGTTGGGATATTTTTCATCCTTATATAATAATATATCCACCTTTTGCTTTTTCACCATTTTAAGATATTGGTCTGCCTTTTTTAAGTCCTTATTATTAAGTATTGAATTCACATCTCTTTTACTTAATTTAGGCACTCCACAAAAATCAATCTCCTTTCCATGGTAAACCTTTTCAATATCTCCAAAGTGTTTATACAAATTCAAAAATTTCTTGGAACCAATCCCCGGTACCCTGCTCAACCAAATCCAATAAAGTAAATCATTCATAGTATTTTCTCCCCGTTTTAAAATTCCCTATACAGGGTTTGTATTCTATTATATATAATAAGGCAGGTTTTTCATAGTTAAAGTAAAAACCAAATAAATATATTACATGAAGTGAAGGAAAATGGCAGATAATGTAGAATTATAATACTTAGGCTAAAATTGGGGGGAAATATATGTTATCAAGTATCTTAAGTTGTGCTTTAGTGGGGATAGAAGGGTCCATTGTAGAAGTTGAAGTTGATATTTCTAATGGTTTACCCTCTTTTTCATTAGTTGGTTTACCAGATATAGCTGTAAAGGAATCAAAGGAAAGGGTATATTCTGCTATAAAAAATAATGGTTTCAAATATCCTATGAAGCATATAACAGTAAATCTAGCTCCTGCCGACTTAAAAAAGGAAGGGCCTGCCTATGATTTACCAATAGCCATAGGGATTTTATCTGCCTCTGGGCAAATTCAATCTGATCAATTAAATACCACTGCTTTTTTAGGGGAATTATCCTTAAACGGTGATATTCGTCCCATAGATGGGGTCCTATCAATGTCTATGGAACTCCACAAAAATGGAATAAAGAATTTAATCTTACCTGAAGAGAATTCCCTGGAAGCATCACTGGTGGAAGGAATAAATATCTTGCCGGCAAAACACATAGTCCAGGCAATAAACCACCTTACCCACCAGGAGACTATAAATCCCCTTTCTTCCAATATAGATTCTTACTTTTCTAAAAACCTAAGCTATAATATAGATCTGGATGAGGTGAAGGGTCAAGAAAGTGTTAAAAGGGCCCTTGAAATTGCCGCTGCTGGGGCCCATAACCTTATAATGATTGGACCACCTGGTTCTGGAAAGACTATGTTGGCCCAAAGACTACCCACTATCCTACCTAATATGACAACAGAAGAAGCTCTCCAGGTGACAAAGATATATAGTATTGCAGGTCTACTACCGGATTCTACTCCCTTAGTGACCAATAGACCCTTTAGAGCACCTCATCATACTATTTCTTCCATTTCTTTAGTGGGGGGTGGAAGAATCCCCAAGCCCGGTGAAATTTCCCTTTCCCATTTGGGGGTCCTGTTTTTAGATGAATTACCTGAATTTCAAAAAAATGCTTTGGAGGTATTAAGGCAACCACTGGAAGATAAAAAGGTAACAATATCCAGGGTTAGTGCAACCCTAAGTTATCCTGCAAACTTTATGCTAATAGCCAGTATGAATCCCTGCCCCTGTGGTTATTACGGGGACCAATCCCGCCAATGTAGTTGCACTGATAGGCAGATTCATAACTACTTAAGCAGGATCTCAGGACCCTTATTGGATAGGATAGATATCCACACTGAGGTTAAGGCTACAAAATATGAACATTTAAAGGGTGATAAAAAAAGTGAATCTTCCGAAGAAATACGGAAAAGGGTGAATCAGGCCAGGGAAATCCAATTAAATCGTTATAAGGGCAAAAAGATATTATTTAATTCCCACTTAAGTCCTAGGGATATTAAGAAATATTGTCATTTGGGTAGAGAAGAAAATGCTTTAATGGAATCTGCCTTTAATAATCTAAAACTTAGTGGAAGGGCATATCATAAAATATTAAAACTTGCCAGAACAATTGCAGATTTAGATAATAAGGATGATATAAATATTTATCATCTTAGTGAGGCTATCCAATATAGGAACTTAGATAGGAAGTTCTGGTCTTAGCTTATATATTGGCTGTTTTAACTTAAATTGAAAAGGCATTGGGAATAAGATTTACATCCTTAACTCCCCTATCAAACCATACTTCAACTATATCAAAGCGAATATTTTCATTATACTTGTTTTTTGATTGTAAATAATATAGGGCAGTTTTTATTAGTCTACCTTGTTTGGACTTATTAACTGCCTGACCTGGGGTTCCAAATGCATTATTCTTCCTAGTTTTAACTTCTACAAAAACAATAGTGTCTTGATGATAGGCTATTATATCTATTTCCCCAGTTTTACAGGAAAAATTTAAATCTACTATTTTATAGTTTTTCTTTTTTAAAAATCTAACTGCTTCCTGCTCCCCCATTTTACCTATTTCTAAATGTTTTGCCATCTTATCAACTCCCAATTATTTTACCGAGAAAGGTTTTCCGATGAATATCTAGGGGACCAAATTTTTTAATAGCCCTCCTATGTTCCTCAGTACCATAACCCTTGTTTTTATTAAAGGCATAATTGGGAAAATCTTTATGGAAATCATCCATAATTCTATCCCTGGTTACCTTGGCTATGATACTTGCGGCAGCAATTGAGATGGATTTACTGTCTCCCTTAATGATGGGCACTTGTTTTATTGGAATATTTTCACACCTTATTCCATCTATTAGTAGTAAATCCGGTTTATTTTTTAAATTCTTTACGGCCAAGGCCATGGATATTTTTGTCGCCTGGTAGATATTTATATCATCAATAGAATGGGAATCTACTATACCGATGCCTATATCTAAGGCTTTTTCATGTATCTTGACAAATAGGTCTTCCCTTTTTTGGGGTGAAAGTTTTTTAGAATCATCTATGTACAATAGGTCAAAGTCCCTAGGTAATACAATAGCTGCACTAACCACAGGACCTGCCAGTGGACCCCTTCCCACCTCATCAATACCTGCAAGAATTTTATAGCCCTTTTTATAAGCTAACCTTTCAAATTGTTTTAATTTTTCTGTCCGGACATACTCTTTTTGATAATTTAAAAATATATTATGTAGGGATGTCCTATACTTTTGAACGGTTTTTCTCTTATCATCTTGTAAAATACCAATAAGCTCAGGATACTTTTCTACAGGAATAGTTTTTATATACTCCTTTATTTCTGATAAATTCATATTATCAAACATCTTAAAATACCTCGTTTTTATAGTTTTTAAGGCTTTTCTAAGGAAACTTTACCTATTTTGCCTTTTCTAAATTCATCTAATAACATTTCTGACGTTCTTAAATAGTCTAATTCGCCACCTCTTATAATAAATCCTCTATTGGTGGCAATATTATCTAATACATCAATTGTTTCCCCATCTATCCTATCCAGCTTATACCTATCAACAAGGAGTTTAGGATAATCATCTTTTAGGATTTCTAAAAGTTTAAAGGCCAATTCCTCCTGATCAAGTATTTCATCCTTTATTGAACCTATCCAGGCAAGTCTAATTCCCACATCCTTATCTTCAAATTTTGGCCATAAGATACCTGGTGTATCTAATAATTCTATCTGTTCATTTAACCTTATCCATTGTTTCCCCTTTGTAACACCTGGTTTGCTCCCGGTTTTTGCACTTGATTTGCCGGCAATCTTATTTATAAAGGTTGATTTCCCCACATTTGGTATTCCTATTATCATACAACGGATAGGTTTATATTTTCTTCCCCTTTGGGCCAAGGACTTCATTTTATCCTCCATCATAGATATAAGGGTCTTAATTGTCTTATCTATCCCTTTACCGGTAATAGAATCTATAAAGATATTATTAATATCTTTTCTATTATAAAAGTCTTCCCATTCCTTATTTATAACGGGATCTGATAAATCAAATTTATTCAATACTATAAGTCGGGGCTTATTCCCAATTATTTTATCCACATCAGGATTTCTGCTAGAAACTGGAATCCTAGCATCCAGGATTTCTATAACCACATCTACTAGTCTTAGGTTCTCCATAATTAGCCTTTTTGCCTTTGCCATATGGCCAGGGTACCATTGTATATTCATGCTATTTCACACCTTTTTCTTATAGTATACACTTTTTTAATAAAAAAAGGACTGTAACCAGTCCCCTATTTTTTTTCTTTAACTTTTGTAGCCTTACCGATTCTATCTCGAAGATAATTAAGTTTAGCTCTTCTAACTTTACCTCTCCTAGTAATTTCAATCTTTTCAATTCTAGGAGAATGTAAAGGAAATGTTCTTTCAACACCAACACCATATGAAATCTTTCTTACAGTAAAGGTTTCTTTTAAACCGCCATTTTGTTTCTTTAGCACAGTTCCTTCAAAAATTTGAATTCTTTCTCTTTTGCCTTCTACTACCTTTGCATGAACTTTTACCGTATCTCCAACATTGAAAGCTGGGATATCTTTTTTAATTTGTTGTTGTTCTACAGATGTAATAAGGTTCATTTGCCTTCCTCCTTCCTTACTAGACGTTCTTATTCATATAAATAGAGGACCGCCCTGGATAACATTGAAATTATATCATAGAAGTAAATCTTATACAATCAATTTAATTATTTTCCCCATGTTTTCTTAGGAATTTCTTTTCTTCATCT